>CAYJIL010000049.1:14307-17089 GCA_964370235.1 uncultured Rikenellaceae bacterium
CATTTGATGGTTGGAGAGGTTATAATCGCACAGATGTTCCTGCTCGTTGGACTATCGAAGATGGTGCTATCAAGTTTAATGGCTCTGGTGGCGGCGAAGCCCAAGAGAACGATGGTGGTGACATTATCTTTGATACTAAGTTTAAGAACTTTGAGCTAGATCTTGAGTGGAAAGTGTCTAAGGGTGGTAACTCTGGTATCTTCTACCTAGCGCAAGAGATTCCGGGCGAGCCTATCTATATCTCGGCACCTGAGTGTCAGGTTCTTGATAACGAAAACCATCCAGATGCTAAAATGGGTAAAAATGGCAATCGTCAATCATCGTCTTTGTATGATATGATTCCTGCTGTACCACAAAATGCTAAACCAGCAGGCGAGTGGAACCACGTTAAGATTCTTGTTTACAAGGGTACTGTGGCTCACTTCCAAAATGGCGAGCAAGTTGTTGAGTATCACCTATGGACTCCACAGTGGAAAGAGATGCTAGATAAGAGTAAATTTAGCAAAGAGAAGTGGCCAGTGGCTTATGATCTACTACTAAATTGTGGTGGTGAAAACCGCGAGGGTTACATTGGTTTCCAAGACCATGGCGACGACGTATGGTTCCGCAATATCAAAGTTAAGAAACTAGACTAATAGTAGCTTAATTTGACCAATTAGGTTTTTAGCCTTGAAGTGGGTATCTTTGTACCTCTTCAAGGCTTTTTATTTTGTATAGTATGATTTACCGCTTTAGTAGCGATATAAGTTCGCTTATATTGCCCGATATATTTCCTTCGCCATTTACTAGTACTCCTGCACAAATTGTTAGGGTAGCTAGCGAGCAGCTCAAAGAACAAATTTGTATGCTACATGATGATGCTAGAGAGCTATCGCAGGGTAAAATGTTTGGTGTTATGGTGGTTGAGAAAGATGGTGAATTGGGTTTCTTGGCTGCCTTTTCGGGTACGCTAGGTGGCGAGTTAGTGCGTGAGGGTTTTGTGCCTCCTATCTTTGATTACAGCCACCCAAACGGCTACTATATGGGGCAAGAGGATAAAATATCGGCAATTAATAGTCAAATTATTCTGCTAGAATCACAGCCCAATTACGTGGGTTTAAAGAACGATCTAGACACTATAAAGCGCAATGCCGAGTGTGAAATTGCTGCTATGCGTACAGCATATCAAAGTGCAAAGGAGTTGCGTGCCATAGAGCGTGATAGCCCCACTGCTTCGCCCCAGCGTTTGGGCGAGCTTTCTGCCGAGAGCCAACGACAAAAAGGTGATTTAAAGCGACTACATAGGTTTTGGCAAGCTCAAATAGAGCAGGCACAAGCCAAGTTATCATCGCTAGATGCAAATATAAATGCCCTAAAAAAGGAGCGCAAAGAGCGTTCGGCAACACTCCACAAATGGCTTTTCGATAATTTTATGGTGCTCAATGGCAAAGGCGAAAGTTGTTCGCTTAGCGATATATTTGCCACAACATCGCTTAAAGTTCCACCATCGGGTGCAGGGGAGTGTGCAGCTCCCAAGCTTTTGCACTATGCCTATGCCAATAATCTTCGACCCGTTGCAATGGGTGAATTTTGGTGGGGTGCATCACCCAAGGGTGTTGTGCGTCACGATGGCAATTTTTATGAGGCATGTCGTGGTAAGTGTGTGCCTATACTTGGTTATATGCTCGATGGAATAAGCGTTGAGGGTGCAGCGACAATTGCCTTAGAGCAAGAGGTGCATATAGATGTGTTGTACGAAGATGCCAATATTTTGGTTGTCGACAAACCATCTGGGCTACTCACAGTACCGGGGCGTGGTTCTTCGCCATCGCTTTATAGCATCTTGTCAAAGGATCGTCCATCGGTAATGGTTGTTCACCGCCTAGACATGGATACTTCGGGTTTGGTCGTGCTAGCAAAAGATATGGATAGCTATCGCCACTTGCAACGACAATTTGCCCAGCGCGAAGTATCTAAACTATACACGGCACTGCTTAGCGGAGTTGTGTCACCAAGCCAAGGTGTGGTATCTTTGCCTTTGATACCCGATATTCTCGATCGTCCTCGCCAAAAGGTAGACTACCAAAAAGGCAAGCCCGCAACAACACACTACAAGGTAGTGGGAGAGTCTGTTGTTGGCTCTGTACCCACTACTCGCATATTGTTTACCCCCATTACTGGGCGCACACACCAGTTACGCCTACATTCGGCGCACGCCGATGGTTTGGGCGCACCCATTGTTGGCGACAGGCTTTATGGTAGTTTGTCAGATAGGCTATGCCTACACGCAACACAGCTGAGCTTTGTACACCCAGCTACGGGCGAGGAGCTATCTTTTTGTTCTCCTGTGCCGTTCTAGTACTTTATATAGTCAATCTCTTGGAATCTAGCCACCTCGGGTATCCATCTGTCGTTTACAAAGCTAACGTGGTCGGGGTGGTCGTTATACTCTTGGTATGCTGCTTGGTTTGTGAATACCATCGAGAAACCATAAGTATAGTCGCACTTGGGGCTAACCTGCCTAAACACCTGAAAATCTCTAACTGTCGGAATCTTAGATAGTATTTTTTTACCATCTTCCAAAAATTTTTTTGTTTTTGGGTCTGATTCACCGTGCTTTAAATCAAATATAACCGAATGGATAATATCGCCCTTGCCAATTGTTGTATCTTTTGCAAGTAGCGATGAAGGTGCTATTACTGCTACCGATGCCGTAGCCAAAAAATCTTTACGTTTCATAATATTTAAGCTTATAATGGTTTATATGACTCAAAGTTATGATTTTTTAGGTAATAAAAAAAGA
>CAYJIL010000050.1:0-17014 GCA_964370235.1 uncultured Rikenellaceae bacterium
AGCAATTATACTATAATTGCTAATGTTTCTAGTACTTAAATGCCCCCAAAAAGTTAATAAAACTTTTTGGGGGCATATTAATTTACACAAAAGTGTATGTGTAGGCTATGTTTTTGTAGGTACTACTTGCTAGTCATTATTTTTAGCACCAATCTATCGGTCTCTTGCATTCCGTCTGTTCCAATAGTGGTGAGATTGCGAATAGTAAGGTCAACATCTTCGTCTATAATACCCTCGATTGCGCTTACAACTCTATTCTCTTTTGCCATCATTGCCGACATAACTGCCGTTGATACTCCGCTACTTAGCTTTAGAGCACAGCTGGGCTTTGCTCCATCGCATATCATACCCGTAAGATTGGCAATCATATTCTTAACCGAGTGGCACACTTGTGTATATTCACCACCCATTAGGTAGGTGATTCCACAGCTCGAACCAGTTGCAGCAATTACACAGCCACATAGTGCCGAAAGGCGACCAAGTTGCTGCTTAATATATATTGCTGTAAGGTGACTTAGCGTAAGTGCTCTAATTAATTGTTCGTTGCTAGCGTTATTGTCTTGTGCGTATATTACCACCGGTAGTGTTGCCGCAACACCTTGGTTACCACTGCCCGAGTTACTCATAACCGGAATTTGTGCTCCAGCCATGCGTGCATCACACGCTGCCGAAGTGTATGCCAAAATGCGTGAGAATGTGCTCTGCCCCATAACACCATCCTTTGGTTGTTCAATAAACAATCGACCTAGCGAATGTCCATAGTTACCTTTGAATGACTCCTCGGCTGCAGCTCTGTTTAACCTAGCAGCCTCGAGTATAAACTCTATTTTACTAAGTTCTACTTGGGTTGCAAAATCATAGACCTGCTTCATCGAAAGATCCATTTTTTGGTTACATGGCGAGTCGCTACCAGCCGAAAGGCAATCTAGCAACACTTCATCACCAACACTCATATAAACAAAGTTGGTGTGTTGCGATGCAATGACAACTTTTGACGAAACATCGCCCAAAGTAGATACTACCTCGACATATAGCTTGTCACAATCGCCATCTTTTAGCGAGATTTCGATTGCACCACTCTCTATTAGCCCTCGTGCTTGAGCCTCTTGCTGTGCTGTTACTCCGTCTAGTACCTCAAGCCCTCGTTCGGGGTCACCACCCACTACACCCATTGCAACAGCTATGGGGAGCCCTATTTCGTCACTACCGGGAATACCAACACCCATGGCGTTTTTTAATATATTTGCGCTCAAAAATAGCTCAATCTTATCGGGTGTTCCGCCCAATAGACGTGCCGATTTTGCGGCACACAAAGCAACGGCAATAGGTTCGGTACAACCTAGTGCAGGAACAACTTCTCTTTTGAGAAGCTCTACTAGTTCACAAGACTCACTCACTCTCTCCATACATTTGAATTTGGTACAAAAATACAAAAAAAATACCTCTTATCATAAAGTTTGATAAGAGGTAATTATATTTGTGTTAAGCTATACTTTAATCGTTAAAATTTCATCGAATTTAGTGGTGTAGCGTGGCGATACATTGTCCTTTCGGCTTTTTGCCTTGCCGCTGCTCGATGCCAAAGAGATGAGCCGCACACCAGTTTGAGCATTAAGCCTATCAACTACCTCCATTAGCTTGGTGTGTTTTCCTGCATCGGGGTTGCCAAATAGCGATAATTGCCCTTGATCTTTGGGCGAAATATCCGATAAAATAACACCTGCCTTTTTATAGCCATAGCCTTTTTTGAATATTTTTTCGAGCGATGTGTTCACCACTCTCACAAGTTCGAGCGTGCTATCGGTCGGGTGTTCTAGCTTAACGCTATCGATTTGGCTATACTGTGGCAAGTCGCTACGGTGGCGATTGGTGCGAATATAGGTTTGAATGTGTGACGCTGTACTAGCTTGGCGGCGTAGCTTTTGTGCAGCTTGTGTAATAAACTCCGATAGCGAACCCCTTAGCTGGCTAAACTCTTCGACATCGCTAGCAAATGATCGAGACACCGATATAGATTTACGATCTTCTCTAATATCGCTAAAATCAATTGCGCTCTCGCCATGCAGCTCTTTGTGGATGCGCAGCCCCGGTAATCGCAAATTGTTGCGTACCCATTGAGGGTTACGTTGCATAAAATCCCACGCTGTCTCTATTCCCTCGGCCATAAGCATAGGTATCGAACGACGACCAATGCCCCACACATCGCCAATGGGGTAGCGGCGCATCACTTTTTCGATATCGCTTGGGCGATGCAAAAGGCAAGCCCCGTTTAGTTTGGGGTAGTCTTTGCACAGTTTGGCTGCTACTTTGGCTAGGGTTTTGGTGGGTGCCATACCTATACTAACAGGTATTCCTGTGTTGCGGCGTACTCTTTGGCTAAGCTCTTCGCCATAGCTCTTTAGAGAATCTAGGTTCATGCCGCTAAGATCTAAAAATGCTTCATCTACGGAGTAAACCTCAATGGCTGGTAGTTGCGAACGTAGTATCGACATTACCCTTGATGATAGGTCGCCATAGAGCTCCATATTACCCGAAAGGCATGCTACATTATGTTTGCGAACAATATCTTTAACCTGAAAAAAAGGCTGCCCCATCTTTATACCCAATGCTTTTGCCTCGTTGCTGCGTGCGACAATACACCCATCGTTACTCGAAAGAATAACAACGGGGCGACCAATGAGTGCAGGGTTAAACACCCTCTCACACGAGGCATAAAAATTATTGCAGTCGCACAGCCCTATCATAACCTACATCTTTTTTACCACATAACGCACTACACCCCAAATGATGAACTCATTGTCGGCAGTAATCTTTATTGGCTCATATTTTTCGTTGGCCGGAATTAACCATGCACAATCCTCCTCGAGGCGCAATCGCTTTAGGGTAAACTCCCCATCGAGTGCAGCTACACATAGCGCCCCTTGGTAGGGCTCAATGCTTTTATCTATAATCAATAAATCGCCATCGTCAATGCCATCATCTACCATTGACACACCACTTACTCGTGCAAAAAACGTAGATGCAGGGTTGCGAATTAGCTCACGATTTAGGTCTATCTTTGCCTCTATATACTCCTCGGCAGGCGAGGGGAAACCCGCCGCTACGCTATTACCGCTCAGCGGTAGCTCTATTTGTGATGTTGTATCACTCGAAAATATTTCTAACTCTCTACTCATATCTGTTTGTATTAACGCAAAGATACTCTCTTTTATGCGACAAAAAAAGGCTAACACAAAATATGCGTTAGCCTTTAATATATTTAAACTATATATATTTATAGTTTTATAATTCCCATAATGCTAAAGAAAAGTAGAGCAATAATTACAGGCACTACATACTTAATCATAGGGTAAAGCACCTTAAAAATGCGCACGCCATATACACCGTTGTTTGTTAGCTCGCTCTCTAGTTTCTCTTTTGATAGAACCCAGCCCGTGAAAATTACAATAAACAAACCACCTAGTGGTAGCATATAATCTGCCGACAATTTATCAAACAAATCAAACATACCTATTCCAAAAATAGCAAACGAGCTATCTGGCATTTGCGAAAGCACACAACCTGTGCCCGTAATGCTTACCGCAGCGATTGTCATACACACAGCCTTGCTACGTGATAGTTTTAGCTCCTCGGTAGAGTAGCTAACAAGTACCTCGAATATAGATATGCTAGATGTGATAGCTGCCAAGAACAATAGTGCAAAGAATAGTATCGCCACAAAATATCCGCTAGCCATTTGAGCAAAGATAGAAGGTAGTGTAATAAACACTAGCTCGGGACCCGATGTAGGGCTAATACCAAACGAGAATACCGCAGGAAAGACCACTAGTCCCGATACGATTGCAACCACAACATCGGCAGTAGCAACTGTGCCTGCTACCTTAAATAGATTCTCCTTTTTGCTAATGTATGAACCATAGGTAATCATTGTTCCCATACCAAGGCTCAACGAGAAAAACGCCTGCCCTAGAGCCTCTAGTAGCGATTTTGTTGTAATTTTGCTAAAATCTGGCTTTAACAAAAACTCGACACCCTCTTTACTTCCCGGTAGTGTAAGTGTATATATTGCAAGTGCCGAAATTAGCAAAAATAGCGTAGGCATAAATATTTTGCTGTATCTTTCGATACCTTTTTCGATACCCGATTTTACGATGAATGCAGTTACAAGAATAAATACCAAAGTCCATATTAGTGGCTGATAGCCGCTAGAGGTAAATGCCGAAAACTCTGTCTTAATTTGCTCGGGTGTTTGGTCTACAAATCCACCCATAAGTGCTTTAAAGAAAAACTCCATCGACCAGCCTGCAATAACCGAATAGAACGATAGAATGACGAATGCCGTAGCAATGCCTAAATAGCCAATTGCACCCCAATGACCCGACTTACCCGATGTTATAGAGAAAGCACGGCGAGCGTTGCTCATAGCACGACGGCCAATACCAAACTCCGATAACATAATTGGTACTGCAATCGTAAAGCTAATAAGTAGGTAAACTAGAATGAATGCTCCACCTCCGTTTTCACCTGCTATATATGGGAATCTCCAAATATTACCTAATCCTACTACCGAACCTCCAACGGCAGCTATTACTCCAAATCTACTTCCAAATGAACCTCTGTTGTCGTTTTTCATTAATCGCTAAAAATAAATAAGAAGACTCACGCATCGCTTGAGCCTCCTTTAAACTTAGATCACTCTGTGTCTAAACCTTAAACGGTTTAACCATCACCAACAAAGGTATGCTATTTTGCCTTAAAAACAAATATATAGACAAGAGAACCGTCCCTCTCTCGTCTTTTATAACGAAAGAGGGACGGTTTGCATAATTTTTAACAAGATGTTATTATAGACCCAATTTAGCCTTAATCTCTTTGCTTAGCGCATTCTTATTAATTGTAAGAGTTGTTGTCTTAGCAATCATAAATGGCTTAGATGTATAGAACGATCCACCCAAAAGTTGGTTTGTTCCCCAAGAGTTCTTAGTCTTGTAGAAACGGTTACCCTCTTGATCTTTTGCAATACCATAAAGTAGCATTGAGTGGTCGTCGGTTGTTGTGTAATTATCAAAAGTCTCTTGGCGATACTCCTGTGTAACGTCAACCTCTTTGATTAGCTCTTTGTTCTCTTTTGCAGCATCTTTGCTAGCTCCAGTCCAACGCTCTTGGTCGCTACCACGCATCTTTACTTTTGTGTCGACAGGCAAAATAGCATAGCCATTTTTGTACTTAAAGCCACTTTCGCTAACGTCTGAGTTCCAACCCACAGCATAACCACCCTCTAGTGCGTCATCACAAATTTGTTGCATAACGTCAATAGGTACATTATATGATTGTCCCCATGCCCAGTTGTCTGGAATCTCTAGTGCAAACTTTGTGTAGAATGGCTGGTGAGTGTACGAGGTAACTGTTATATAGTCGTCGGGGTTGATGCCTAGGTGTGCAGCATAGCTCTTTGGAGTGTACTCCTTGCCATCGACAGTAAATTTCTCTGGTCTTACACCAAAATAGGCGTCAAGAATACCATTAAGACCATCTACCCATGCAGTTGTAAGCTTGCCATTTTTGTTTTTGATGATAGCATCGGCATATGCCTTTAGTACAGTAACTAGCTCGCTGTGTGCGTGATTCTCGGTTCCGTAGTTAAGACCCGGATATACATTCTCGGGAACAATACCTATCTCTGCAATTGTAAACGGAACATCGTGTGCATTACCACCTTGGTTAAGGTTTGTGTGGCCGTGCATGCGCACATACTTAACTACTTTGTCAAAATAGGTTTCACGTACGATCCACATCTCCGAAAGATCTACCTCGCCATTACCCATGCGTTTAACATCACTCTCTACTTGTGCTAGTGTAGCAAAACACCAACAAGTACCCGTCATGCTCTGGTTCTTAACAGGCGTAACCTCACATAGCGAAACATCTGTAAACTTGTACGGAGCAGTTGTTGCCTCTTGTGCAACAAGCGGAAGTGTTAGGAGTGCTGCGGCTCCAAGTGTTAAAATCTTTTTCATATCGTTATATTTTGGTTTTTTAAAGACGTAAAAAAACAAATATAAAGAAAATAATGATACGCTCGCCAATTTAGAAAATTATTTTTTTCCCCTTTTCCTCAATATATAGTCTATCGTACCATGCAAATGTGGTAGTATTAGATCATAGTTTTTGTTTACTATATATTTATAGATGGTCTTTAGGTTGGCAAGCAATATTTTTTGTGATATGAGAGCAATTTTTTTTATGCCACTGGTGTAGTCCGATATTAAATACAGATAGTTGCGAGAACTATAATATATCGAAAGAGGGTTTGCCCCACCAATGGTTGCACTGCCCTTGTGTAGGACTTTTGCCTCGGGCAAGTGCCATACCTGATAGCCTGCCATAAGTGCTGCCATAGAGTATGCCATCTCTTCAAAGTACAAGAAATAGTCGTTACGCATTTGCCCAATCTTGCTCTCTGCCATGCGCCTAACCATCATTGCAGCACCATGTGCAAATGGCGTTTGTTGTGGCTCGGTGGGAACAGAGTCTTCGTGCTCTCTATAATACAAAGGCGTAATGCGTGATAGCTTATAGCTATCTTGCCTAAAACCTCCATAATGTACACTTCTGTCGTCGCTATATAATATTGTTGGTGAGCATATAGCACACAGTGGGTTTGCATCCATAAACCTATACATGGGCTCTATGAAGTTGCTTTCGGCATAGGTGTCGTTATTTAGATACAAAACATATCGGCCATTGCACTGCGATAGTGCAAGATTATTACCCCCTGCAAAACCCAAGTTTTTGTCGCTACGAATAACTGTACACCAAGGGTGAGCCGCCTCTATTTTGTCGGCATCATCACCATTTGAGTTGTTATCAACAACAAATACTTCGTAAAGAATTCCAACTACTACTTTGCGTAATGATTCAAGCATAGCAATTGTGTCGCTAGCTCCGTTGTAGTTAACCGTAATAATTGATACCATTTTATTCCAGTTCGCTAAGTTCTAGCCACTCCATACTCATTTCATCGAGGCTATCGGACAATATGCCATAACGCTCGCTCAGCGCTGTTAACTCCTCGCCACTAAGGCTACCCGATGCTAGCGCACTCTCAAGCTCTGCTTTCTCGGTTTCGCCTTGCTCGATAAGGGTTTCGAGTTCGGCAAATCTCATTTTTTGCTTATAAGATAGCTTCACTTTTTTCTCTCGTTCGGGGCGAGTGTTCTTTTCGGCAGCTGGCTTGGCTTGCTGTTTTTGGCTACGCTCGTTTTGCTCGCAATTTAGGCGATAGTCGGTATAGTTGCCTGCAAAAGAGCTAATCTTACCTTCGCCCTCGAATATTAGCAAACCATCTACACACTTGTCCATAAAATATCTATCGTGCGAAATTACAATCACACAACCAGCAAAATTCTCTAAATACTCCTCAAGCACATTTAGCGTAACAATATCCAAATCGTTGGTTGGCTCGTCTAGCACCAAAAAGTTGGGATTGCGCATAAGCACCGTAACCAAATATAGCCTACGGCGCTCGCCACCCGATAGCTTACCCACTAGCGTTTGTTGTGCAGCAGGTGCAAACAAGAATGTGGTAAGTAGCTGAGAAGCTGTAATGGTAGAACCATTGCCCATAGTAACAACCTCGGCAATATCTGTTATAATATCAATTACCTTTTTTGTGGTGTCAAAACCATCGGGAGTTTGTCGGTAATATCCAAAATTAACGCTTTCGCCAATTTCGAGATTTCCGCTATCAAACTCCATATTCCCCGTTATAATGTTGACAAAGGTGCTTTTGCCCGTGCCATTTTCGCCTACTATGCCTAGTTTTTGGTAACGAGAAAAGGTATAAGAAAAATTATCGAGTATAACTTTGTCGCCAAAGCTCTTGTTAATGTTTTCGGCCTTGAAAATCTTGGTGCCTAGTCGTGATGCCTTAACACCAATCTCTAGCTTTGCCGTTGAGGTTGACTTGAATGCTCTGTCTTTTATATCCTCAAAAGCATCGACCCTATACTTTGCCTTTGTTCCACGTGCTTGTGGCATGCGACGTATCCACTCAAGCTCTCTTTTATATAGGTTGCGAGCCTTCATCACATCTTTGTCGGCAAGTGTTATGCGGTCGTCTCTTTTTTGTATATAATCGCTATAACCACCCTCATAAAAATATAACTTTTTGCCATCTAGCTCATATATGTTGGTAGTAACATTTTCGAGAAAATATCTGTCGTGTGTTACCATAAATATGCTCTTGCCACAGCTACGCAAATACTCCTCTAGCCACGCAGCCATCCTAAGATCGAGGTGGTTGGTTGGCTCGTCCAAAATTAAAACTTGGTAGTCGTCAATTAGCGTTATGGCTAGCGATAGGCGCTTGCGCTGCCCACCCGATAGAGTAGCAACTTTTTGTGTTAGATCATTGATTCCTAGCTTTGAGAGAATAGCTTCGCCACGCTGTTGTAGCTCCCAGCCCCCTGCGTGCTCTACCGCCTCTATTGCTTTGTGTAGAGCTTTGTCGTCGCCACTATCAAGGGCAGCATGATATGCTCTCAGTGACTTTGCAGCCTCGCTATCGCTATGGTATATAGCCTCTAGCAAGGTACACTCTTGGGGCAAGTTTGGCTGCTGTGGTAGGTAGCCAATGCTCACTCCCGAACGGTGGGTAATGGTTCCGCTATCGGCACTATCTGCCCCTGCTACTATGTTTAGGAGTGTGGTTTTGCCTGCTCCGTTTGGTGCAATTAGCGCAACTCTTTCGCCTTGGTTAATTACGAACGATATGTTGTCGAACATTAGTTGTTCGCCATATGATTTTGATAGATTCTCTATTGTTATATATGGAACTGCCATTATTGTTTGTTTTCGATTTGAATATTAGAACCACTACGCTGGAATAATCTCAGCCCAAAGAGAAGTGCTGCCGCCACCAAATGTTCGTTAATTGTTGCCACAATGTGCTCGTAGTCTTTGAATCCACGCACCTTTGTAAATGCATATATCTGTATCATTACACCTGTGCCCGAGGTAACCGATGAGGGAAGATAGCGCACAAGGTGTGTGAGAGAGTTATTAATGTTTGGGTTGTTTACTATGTAGTGTTCGACATAGCTGCGATAGAGTGCAAGGTTTGTGAGCGAACCTATATCGAATGGCTCACCTTGAGCATCTTTGAGTGTGTCGACAATATCTTTTGTGACATGGTGGCTACGCAGGTTTTGCCATATGTTCTCGTCCATAAAGCAAATCGAGCCATGATCTATCGACAAGGGAAGCAAAAAACGGCGGCCAGCACCTTGCTCCATTGTTCGCCAGTTGATGTATGATTCAGACACCATTGCATAAATTGGTATCATTGTCATGGTGTTATTCCAGTTGCGCACTTTTACAGTGGTTACGTTAATATCTACCACTGTACCATCGGCTCCACGCCCGCTCATCTCTATCCAGTCGCCTAGTCGCACCATATCTTGTGCCGATAGTTGAATTGAGGCAATAAAACCAAGTATTGTATCCTTAAAGACCAGAGTAATGATGGCTGCCGAAGTGGCAAGTGCCATTAGAATTTTGTAAATCGAAACACCTAGTAGTGCCGATAGTGCAAGCAAAATTGCAACAATGGTAATACCAATTTTAAGCGATTGAATATACCCTTTTATGCTCTTTTCTTTTGCCTGCTCGGTTGTTTGATAAATGTCGTGCGCTGCCGAAATGAAAGCAAATAGCGATTTTACAACAAAAAGTATAACAAAACAACTACCTATTTTCTCGGTAATCGAAAGTAGCGATTCGCTGTAACCCATAAAGAGCATATCTATTAGGGCTATTGTCAAAATAGATATAATGGTGCGAAATAGGTGTGTAAAGAAATTGCGCTCTACTAACACATCGTCCCACTGGCTCTTTGTTTTTGAAATAACTCCGTACAAGGCTCTTACGATAATTTTTGAGGTGATGATATCGATAATCTTTATCACTACCACTAGCCCCACAATGGCAGCCACAAACGTAATTGCGTTTGCATAACCATAGCTAAGCCCACGCTCCAAAAGTTCCTCTTGTAGGTTGCCTAATAGCCAAAATTTTTGAGTTGCTGTATCTGTCATATTGTTTTTTTTAAACATAAAGAACTGCAAAGATATTGCAAAAGGAATTAAAAAAGCTATATTTGCAGGTCAAAAGAGTCGATTTTAATCAAAAAATGTTGTTATAGGCAAATTTATATGATTGGCTTTTTGTGAAAGTGAACACCCATTTACTGCCTAAACCATTTGGTAGCTAGATGCTTAACTAAATATTGGATGAATAAATTTTAAATTTTAAATAAACTAAAACACAATGCAAAACAAAGGTGCTATTAAATTCTTAGCCGTTATGTTGGCGTTAGCTTGTCTTTACCAGCTATCGTTTACATTTGTGACTAGCCATATCGAGAATAAGGCTCGTCAAGCCGCTGGCGGTGATGCTCAAAAAGAGCAGGCATATCTTGACTCTATGAAGATGCAAGATGTATATAATCTTGGATTTGTGAGCTACACCTACAGTGAGTGTAAGAACAAGGAGATAAACCTTGGTCTTGACCTTAAAGGTGGTATGAACGTAATGCTAGAGATCTCGGTAGAGGATGTTCTTCGTGCTCTATCTAACGAGTCTAAAGACGCAGCGTTCAACGAAGCTCTAAAAGAGGCTAGAGCAGCTCAATCTACTTCGGGTGGCGACTTCATTTCTCTATTCGAGAATGCTTATAACGATGTCGCTCCAAATGGTAAGCTAAGCCAAATCTTTGCAACTTATGAGCTAAAAGAGGTTGTTAATGCTAGCATGACTAACCAAGAGATCATTCAGATCCTTAGAGACCAAACAGACATTGCTATCGCAAACTCTTATAACGTACTAAGAAATCGTATCGACCGTTTTGGTGTAACTCAGCCTAACATTCAGCGTCTTGAGAACTCGGGCCGTATCCTTGTTGAGCTACCGGGTGTAAAAGAGCCAGAGCGTGTACGTAAGCTACTTCAAGGTACAGCATCTTTGGAATTTTGGGCTACTTATAGCAATAGCGAAATTTTCCCACTACTTCAGAGCATCAACACTCGTCTAGCACAAAACGTACAAGACGAAGAGGTTGTTGAGCAAGAGCTAGCAGATACAACTGCTGGTCAGCTACTAGATATCGATTCTACTGCACTTAACACAGCAGATATGGCTAAGCAGTTCCCTCTGTTTAGCAAACTACAGCCAATCATCGACCCAGCATCGGGTTATGTAGGCGAAGGCTCGGTTGTTGGTCACGCTATGGCTGCCGACACAGCAGCAGTTAATACAATGCTTGCACAGCCTGCTATTAAGAGCATGCTACCTCGTGATCTACGTCTACTTTGGGGTGTTAAATCTATCTCTCCAGAGAGCTCGGTATATGAGCTATATGCAATCAAAGCTAACACTCGTGATGGCAAAGCACCTCTTGATGGTGGTTCGGTAATTGAGGCTCGTCCAGAGTATAGCCAAAATGGTGGTGCTGCTGCAGAGGTTTCTATGGTAATGAACCCAACAGGTGCTCGTGCTTGGGCTAAGCTAACGGGCGAGAATATTGGTAAGAGCATTGCTATCGTTCTTGACGATTATGTTTACTCTGCTCCACGTGTTAATGGCGAAATTACTGGTGGCCGTTCTAGCATCACTGGTGACTTCACAATTACAGAGGCAACTGACCTTTCAAACGTTCTTAAGTCGGGTAAGCTACCTGCTCCAGCACGTATCATTCAAGAGGCAGTAGTTGGTCCATCACTTGGTCAAGAGTCTATCGACAGCGGTATGTCTTCTTTTGTGCTTGCATTTGTGCTAGTACTTATATACATGATTTTCTACTACTCAACAGCGGGTCTAGTAGCTAACATCGCACTTCTTTCAAACTTGTTCTTCTTGTTTGGTGTTCTTGCATCGTTTGGTGCGGTTCTAACACTTCCGGGTATTGCAGGTATCGTACTTACTATGGGTATGGCGGTAGATGCTAACGTAATCATCTATGAGCGTATCAAAGAAGAGATTCGTCTAAACAAAGGCATTAGCCAATCGCTAAAAGATGGTTTCAAGAATGCATATTCTGCTATCATCGACGGTAATGCTACAACACTTATTACAGGTATCGTTCTGTTTGTGTTTGGTAGTGGTCCGGTTCAAGGTTTTGCAACAACACTTATTATTGGTATTGTAACTTCGATGTTCTGTGCTATCTTCATTACTCGCCTTATCTTTATTGCGATGATCGACAGAAAGATTGATGTTAAGTTCTCTAACAAAATGACTGAGAATGTTCTTGCAAAAGCAAACTTCGACTTTGTTGGTATTCGTAAAAAGACTTATGTTGCTTCGGCAATCCTACTAGTTGTAACAGTTGGTTCACTTGCTATGCGTGGTCTTAGCTACGGTGTAGACTTCTCGGGTGGTCGTGCTTATGTTGTTCGTTTCGATGGCGATGTTGATGCACAAAAAGTGCGTACAGCTCTTGCTTCGGAGTTTAACGATGCACTAGAGGTAAAAGAGTATGGTAGCGACGATCAAAACCAAATGCGTATTGTTACTCAATACAAATTTGATGACGAGGGCGATAATGTAACTTCAGAAATCAACACTATGCTTTATAACGCTCTTGCTCCACTTTACACAGTAGAGATTAGCGAGAACGACTTCCTTACAAACAATAACCCTTATGGTGTTATTTCGGCAGATAAGGTTGGTCCTAGCGTAGCACACGACATTAAGGTTAACGCATTCCTTGCAGTACTAATTGCGCTAGCGTTTATTGGTATCTACATCGTTATTCGTTTCCGCAAGTGGCAGTGGGCAGCAGGTGGTGTTGCATCACTTCTTCACGATGCAATTCTTACGATTGGTATCTTCTCTGTTCTATGGGGTGTTCTACCATTTACACTTGATGTTGACCAAGCGTTCATTGCTGCAATTCTAACAATCATTGGTTACTCTATCAACGATACAGTGGTTATCTTCGACCGTATTCGTGAGTACCAAATGCTATATCCAAAGCGTGATATCAAATCAAATATCAATGCTGCGATTAACTCTACACTAGCACGTACAATCAACACAGCAGGTACAACATTTGTGGTACTTCTTGCGATCTTCATCTTTGGTGGTGAGGTTATCCGTGGATTTGTATTTGCACTTATGTTTGGTGTGGTAATTGGTACATTCTCTTCGGTATTCGTTGCAACTCCAGTTGCTTACGACTTTATGAGAAGAGAGAATAAGAAAAACAAAATAACAGAGTAATCATACTCTATTATTATACTGCTAAGAGGTTGTCTTGTTAATTCAAGACAACCTCTTTTTTTGTTAGTGCTAGTGGTGTGTGGGTTGTGTGCCAAGATTGCTATATGGCAGTGTTTTTAATGTTTTGGTAATAAATTTTATATAAAATCATTCTATTTGTAGCTATTAGTATTGGTAAATCGATTAACTATTTATATATTTGCATGAGTTAATCGATTAACTTGTTTGTGTAAGCTATGCTGCATGCTTGTTATGTGTTAACGTTTAATCTAACAAACTACCAAACATGCAAAAGGTTAAGATAAAAGATATTGCTGCGGCAGTTGGTGTGTCGAGTGCTACTGTCTCGATAGTGCTATCGGGCAAAGGTGCGCCGGGCAGGGTGAGCGCACTGGTCGCACAAAAGATAAACGATACGGCTCGTCAAATGGGCTATCAGCCCAATATGCTTGCAAAGAGTTTAAAAAGTGGTCGTTCACAAATAGTGGGCTTGGCAGTGGCAGATATTACCAATCCCTTTTTTGGTGCGTTGGCCTACCACATCCAAAACCACATGGCAGAGCACAATTATAGAGTAATAATTGTAAATACCGATGAGGCTACCGACAAGCTGTCACAAGTTGTTTCAGACCTAATCACTCGTCAAGTCGATGGTCTTTTTATTGTACCTACTCAGCAGAGCCAAGCCGTAATTAGGCAGTGTGCTCAAAGCAAAATACCTTTGGTCTTGCTCGATAGATACTTTCCCGATATTGCTACTAGCAGCGTGTCCTCGGATGGTTATACTGCAACATTTAACGCTACCAATCATCTCATATCAAAAGGGCTTGAGTACATAGTTTTTATTAGTTATAGTAGCGAGCTTGTGCAAATACAACAGCGCATAAAAGGTTACAAGGATGCAATGACACAGCATGGGCTTTTTAAAGAATCGATGGTATATGTGTTAGATACTGCTAATCTAGCTAGCGAATGTCGTAGAGTTTTTGGTACTATGATAGACAATCAATCGTTGTGCCAAGGCATAGTCACGGCATCGAATAGCGTATCAAAATGTGTTATAACCGAGCTTTTGAGCCATGGAATTAATATTGGTCGAGATATTCAGATGGTGAGTTTCGATAGGAGCGACTATTTTGATGTCTTGCCCCATTCCCAAATTTCGTATATAGAGCAACCAATACAGCAGATAGCACAGGTGGCAGCAAGCGAAATTCTAAAGCAAATTGAGGGTAATTCACAACAACCCCAATGTTACTTGCTAGAGTGTTCACAAGTGTTTATATAGTGTTAAATTAATATTAGCTAACCAAAATAAATAATGTAATTATGAAAAAACTGAAACTTCTAATTTCACTGTTTCTATTAGCAGTAGTTGGGTGTGATTCACAGCCAAGCACCTTTTCGCTTGCCACCATCGAGCAGTATGCTACCAAAGCACCCAAGGGTGTCGAAACTCGCTGGGTGAGTGCCGAGAATCCAACAGGTGAGCCAGGCAAGGGAGGCATGACCAACAAAGGCGCAAAAGGCGATGCCTACACACTAATCGCTCCAAACTCAAAGCACATAATCTTTGACCAACAAGGCTCTGGAGTAATTACCAAAATATGGTCGGCAAACTCTATTTTGTGGAACGACAATATGCGCCGAAACGTAATCATAAATATATATTGGGATAACGAAGAAAAACCAGCAGTATCGGTACCATTTGCCGAGTTTTTTGGTAATAGTTTGGGAGTTTATCGCAAATATGAAACGGCATTATTCTCTAACCCCGAGGCTCGTTCACACAACTGTTTTGTACAAATGCCATATCACAAGGCAGCCAAGATAGAGATTGTTAACGAGAGTCCTACCATGATAATGTTCTACTACAAGATAAACTTCTTAAAAGTAGAATCTTTGCCACAAGATGCACTATACTTTCACGCCTATTGGAACCGTACACTACGCACCAATTTGGGCGAAGATTACCAAATTCTACCACCAGTAGAGGGCGAAGGACGCTTTATTGGTTCTCATGTTGGACTTATTGGCGACCCAGTGTACAAAGATTCGTGGTTTGGCGAGGGCGAAGTTAAAATATTCCTTGATGGTGACGACCAATACCCAACTTTGTGTGGTACTGGTACCGAAGACTATATAGGCACAGCTTGGGGGCAAGGCGAGTATGCTAACCTTACACAAGGCGCACCCATAACCGACAATCACAATTGCCTATACACTTTTTATCGTTACCACCTTCAAGACCCTGTCTACTTTAGATCTGAATGTAAAGTAACGCTTCAGCAAATGGGAAATGCAGTACGCTGGAAGTTGCGTGAAATGGCAGAGAAGGGTGCCGAGTTCGAGGTGTTATGGTCGTATGTCGAGGCCGACGGTATGGATGCTAGCAAGCGCTATCTCGATATGGAGAATCCACCACACTATACCGATGATAATTTCCCCGATAATGTATCTACTACCTATTATCGCCGAGACGATGTGTCGTCTGTTGCATACTTCTATTTGGATAGACCATCTAGCAACTTACCCACGCTACACTCTAGCGAAATTCGCAATGCCAATATGCAGGAGCGTGTATATAACATTATTAAGTAAACAAATTAAAAACGTGTGACTATAACATATAAACCATGAAAAGAGCTACCTATATATTTTCACTTCTACTCTTGGTAGTGGGTTGTGCTAACTCATCATCCAAAGATGCAACAAAGCCCGTGCTTGAACGTGCCGAAATACCCTATATTTGGGGCGAAAGCAAAACTGTAATCGATGCAAAGCCATCGCCCGATTTTGACGATAACCGATGGTTTACCAACGACCACTGTTTTGTGGTAGATAAAAAAGGCACACTACATTGGTTTGGTATAAATAACCCATTCCCGCCCGAGGGCAAAGAGCTATATCGCTATCACCCATACTTGGGACATTGCACATCGACACAAGCCACTAGCGAGTGGAAGCGTGAGCCTTTTGCTATTGACGAATCAAAGGGTACAGAGTATGTTGGTGCTCCCTATGTTGTGTGGCATGACGATAGCAATCGTTGGGCAATGGTGGTTGAGACATGGCGAGAGCCTCGCCGCCTAGAGGTTTATTGGTCGGACGATTTATATAATTGGGAAGAGACCAAAACTCCAATTTTGCCCGAGTTACTGTGGATTGGTGCTCGTGATCCACATATTATGAAGGGAGACGATGGTAAATACTGGATTCATGTTGTGGCAACTGGCAACAAAGGTGCCCAGCAATCACAAGTATTGCGTATTCGCACCCGTGACTTTGTGAATTTTGAAGAACCCGAAACAATACTTGGAATAAACGACTGCAAGTGGGCAACATTAATGGAGTCGCCATTCCTGCTAGAGCGTAATGGTTTGTGGTATCTGTTCTTTACCTATGCACATCGTCGCTATGCCGAAACAGTTGTTGTGGTGTCCGATAATCCCGATAGTTTTGACTATTACAACAACACTCTCACAACGCTATATGGTCATGCAGCCGAGATATTCGATTACAAGGGCAAAACCTACATTACCTCTTGTGGCCCCGAGGGTGCATCGGTAATTAACACCCATGGTGTAACTATGGCAGAACTTCGTTGGGCTAACCAAAAATAAAACAATGCTAATGGTTTTGTGTAATTGCTTATTACGCAGGAATTGTACAGTATTCAGGTTTTTGTAGAACAGCAATCTATTAAATGCAGAAGTGTCTAATGAACGTTATC
>CAYJIL010000051.1:0-16380 GCA_964370235.1 uncultured Rikenellaceae bacterium
TTGTTTATTCGGGATATACAATTCGAGTGTGGTGGATACTGCCAATTTTCATCTTAAACACCTCTTTTATTGCTGTTAGTTCGGCAAACGAGAGGGTAGAGTCCGACAATTGTCCTTCGGATATTTGCTTGTCGATAATCTTATCTACAACTTCGAGAATCTCTTCGAGTGGTCGCTCTTTCATCGAACGTGACGCCGCCTCAACGGCATCTGCCATCATGCATATAGACTCCTCTTTGGTCGTAGGTCTTATTCCATCATACCTAAATTGATCTATCTCTTGCTCGCTCATCTCGGGGTGAGTTTTTGAGTACTGATGCAAGAAGTATGAAATTACAGATGTGCCGTGGTGTGAATTTATAAAATCTATAATAACCTGCGGTAGGTTTGCCTTGCGAGCAAGTGCAGCCCCGTCACTCACGTGTCGTTTGATGATTTGTGCACTTTCGAGAGCTGTCAATTTTAGATGTGGGCTACTTTCGTTGGGCACATTCTCTATAAAAAAGAATGGATTTTCGCCCTTACCAATATCGTGGTAGAGTGCACCAGTGCGTGCAAGTAGTGGGTTTGCCCCAATCTTTGCGGCAGCTTCTTCGGCTAGTGATGCTACCTGCAATGAGTGCTGAAAAGTGCCCGGAGCACGTTCGGCAAGCTCTCGTAGCAGCCTATTATTGGTGTCGCAAAGTTCTAGGAGTGTAATATTGGTAACAAAGCCAAATAGCTTTTCGATAAGGTATATCGACTGATATAGCACCATTAATAGCATTACGTTTATTGCAAACCATAAGGGCACATACCAATTAAGGGCATCGGCAATCGAGTGCCTAATAAACGCTAGTGAGTAGTACGATAGCATATAGGTTGCAAATATTACCCCCATCGCCAAGAATTGTCGGTGGCGGCTATATGAGCGTTGAAGCACAAACACACCCGCAATACCAGCAGTTACGTTAACCACAAAAAAATCGAATGGAGCTGCCGACATTGGTGCACATATCAATATTACAGCTATATATTCAAAAATCGACATTCGAATATCGTAGAACGTGACAATATATATGGGCACTATTGCAAACGGAATAATAAACTCGCTAAGCGAATCTATCTTGCCAATTACGAACATTGCCACCACAAACATAAGGTATATGGCAAGAATAAAGATAACGTTAGCCTCCTTTTTTGTGATTGTCTCTCTAAACTGATATAGAAAAAGATAGGTGAGAGTTAATATTATAGATACGTATATAAAGTTACCAAGTATTGTCCATAGGCTGCTAGACCCTGCCCCCTTGTATTTGAGCTCGTCTAGGTATGAGTTAAGCATTTGGTGTGTGTGTGGGTCGATAATTTGCCCTCTCGAAACTAGGGTAGTACCCTTGTCAACAAACTCTTTAATTGGGGTTACATCGGCAATTTGCTGTTCGAGATCTTGTTTGCTCAGTAGGCTTTGGTAGCTAAGGTTTGCCACCACATATCTGCCAACATTGTTTGTTGCGCCATGTGTTTTGGGCAAAGCAGAGGCAAGAGCCTCTCTAGCTTGTTTGGGGGTGTATAGGTTCTCGGTTGTGAGAGTGGTTATCACACCCCCTCGCACAAGGCGTATTAGCTCTAGCGAGGTAGCTGCATCGTGTTTTGTAACCATGTCTGCGGGTATAATACCCACATTATATATCTGCTTGAGTAGATTATATGACTTTTTGGCGGCACTACTCGATAGTGTGTCGTAACTTTGCAAAAAGGCTTCGCTAGCTACTTGCCATTGCTGCCTATCTAGCCTATATATTGGGATAAAGTCGGCCTCTATCTTTGCTATTTCGCTAGCACGCTCTTCGGCGCTTTTCTCTATCGAAAAATCAAAAGGAGTGACCAGAGTCGAACGCTCCCACTGTTGCCCCACAGCAGATGTAAAGTTAAAATTTTCTCCCGATGGAAGCAGTGCTGTAACTAAAATTGCTGTGATGACAAATGCCACCACTATCTCTACTCTCGATTTCACTACGATGCTATTTTATCATTTAATGTTTTGAAGCCATCGCCCAAGGTCTCGTGCGCATTAACAACCACCATAAAAGCATTGGGATCAACCTGCTTAATATACGACTGTACTATGCCAATTTCTCGTAGCGATACGACAACAAATATCATACTCTTTTCTTGCATAGTGTACATACCTGTCGATTTAATGTATGTGCCACCACGCTCAAGATCGTTGATTATAAAGCTGCGAATTTCATCGTGTTTAGGCGAAATGATAAATATTAGTTTATCATTCGAACTACCATCCAAAATATAATCAATCATCTTAATACATACAAAGATAGTAATAATTGAATATAGAGGAAGTTTCCAGTCGCCAAAAACAAATAAACCCACCATTACAATTGCCACTTCTATTATAATTAGGCAGCTCGATAGCGATTTGCGAGTATATTTAGCCATAATCATTGCTATAATATCGGTTCCTCCGCTAGTGGCATGGTTTTTGAAAATCAATCCAAGCCCCGTGCCAATTGCCAAACCACCAAATAGCGATGATAGTAGTATATCGTCACTTAGATTAATTGCTCCACCGAGCATGGTTTGTGGGTCGTTACCGATAAGGGCTGTTTCGATATTCATCATAATGGGAGTTACGATGGCAATAACGATGGTTTTTGCGCCAAATTTGGGCCCAAAAATAAAAAACGATGTGATTAGCAGCGGAATATCCATCAACAAACCATAGGTACCCACTTGTATTTCGGGGTATAGATGGTAAAAGATAATACCCAAGCCGTACACACCACCCGGGATGATGTTGTAGGGGTTGATAAATAGAACAAAGCCCAAACTAAGAGCCAATGCTCCCGATAGTAGCATAATCCATGACTTTAGCCATGCCCAAGTAAATGGTATAGAGTTTAGCAGTTTGTTTTCCATAATGTTATATATTTAACATATTGCACATAAATAGAAATAATTCACACAAAGGTAGCTTTTTTTTCGAAATAATTACACCTAATCCAATTATATCGCATCATTAACCGTTATATATATGAACACAGCATACAAATCGCTCTATGTGTAAATGGCTTAATGCGTTGTAATAGAGTTTTTTATGTTAAGTGAATCTTAATCTTATAGCATTAATAACAATCTATCTCGCAGCCCACAAATTTGGATTGCGACCCCAAAAATAATTTCGCACATTTAAGATATCACCTTTGTAGGCTGTTAGAGAAGGGGTGCTTTGGTTTCTCAATAATTTGTAAAAGTAAATATTGTATTACCTTTGTGACCCTAATAGATAACTTTTATCTTTGAATATGATGCTTAACATTTTATTGATAGTAGTGGCGTATCTTTTTGGTTCACTACCATCGGCAGTCTGGATTGGCAAACGTTTTTATGGTATCGACGTAAGAGAACATGGAAGTAAGAATGCAGGGGCGACAAACACCTTTAGGGTGCTAGGAAAAAAAGCAGGTTCGGTAGTTTTTGCTATGGATTTTGCAAAGGGGTTTGCTGCTGTGATGCTAATTCACTTGACTGGTTACGAGACAAACAGTAGTGCCGAGTTTGCAATGAGCATAGCACTAGTGTCGGCAGCAGTAATAGGTCACATTCTACCTATCTTTGCTGGGTTTAAAGGTGGCAAGGGTGTAGCTACTGTGTCGGGTGCAATATTGGCAATGGCGCCGGGTGCAATACTTTTGACGCTTATAACCTTTTTAATTGTGCTTGCAATTACGAATTATGTGTCTGTGAGCTCGATGGTGGCGGCAACATGTTTCCCTATCATAGCGTGGCTAGTGTTTAGCTACCCATGGCAAATGGTTGTGTTTGGAATTTTTATTGCAGTTCTAATCGTCTTTACACATCGAAAAAATATTCGCAGGCTAATTGCCGGTACCGAAGCCAAAACCTACCTAATAAAAAATCGAAAAGATAACCTTAGAGAGATCTAACACTAGGTAGAGTAACCAAATAAAACGAGCGATGATTGCACTCAATCATCGCTCGTTTTTGTATTATATAGTGATTACTCTCCAAGCTCTCTTAGATGTTCGACCTCGATATGGTCTTGCTGACTACCTGCAAAAGCATCTATTTCGTTTTTACCCCTTTTTAGGGTTACGTTATCCCAAGTAACTATTCCGTCAACTGCATTACGCTCGCCCATCGATCTGCCATTAACAAATAGCTCTGCCGATGGCAAATTGGTGTAAACAGTTATGTTTTGCTGTGCTCTATTGCGCATTGTGTTGCGTCTATCGGTAATGTGCACAAAGCTGTCACTATCGTTCCAGTTTGCCTTGTATAGATAGAACGCATCCTTTTTTGTGTGGCGGTCAAAGGTAACTAGTCCCATGTTATTTACACCATCCATGCCTGCACCGCTGTTTTTTGTTGTGCCATAGTCAAACATAGTGTTAACAAATTTACCCCACAAGAACGAAGTGTTCTTTAGCGACTTTAGGTAGTTGGTATGAAATACTCTTTGCCAATTCTCGGGGTGCCACTTGTCGTCTTCGTATGTTTGCTTAACCTCTTCTTGTTGGTGAAGAATGTTTGCACCAGCACCATAGCCACTAAGCCCTGGCATAAGGTTTTTCCAACCATTCCTAAAGGCATCTATCCACAAGTTTACGTTCTCGGTACTACCAACCTTCCAGCCAAAATATTGATTCCAAGCAACCACATCGGTAATAAAGTTAATGTCGCCATCCTCGTTACTTGCAGCTGCCGTTAGCCTGCCCGGTGATTCGATGTGTGCAAGTGTATTAAGCTGCTGTATGTATGTGATTGGGTTGTCGCCTTTTTGTGTAATTTCGTTGAATATACCCCAAAATGCTATCGATGGGTGGTTGTAGTTTTGTTTAATCATCTCCATAAGTTGTCTTTCGCCATTTAAACGAAACGAGTATGAATCGACAAAACCCTTGCCCATAAAGTGCTCGCCACCAATTAAAGGTAGCTCGCTCCAAACAACCATGCCTGCTCGGTCACACAAATCGAACACCTGCTCGCTCTGTGGGCCATATAGCATACGAATGGCATTTGCTCCCATCTCTTCGATAATTTGCATATCTTCGAGATTATTAACCGCACTAACTGCGCTACCAACACCGCTACGGTCTTGGTATTTAGTTACTCCTTTTAGCTCGTATGGCTCGCCATTGAGAATAAAACCATCCTCTCGGTTAACCTCGACAGTTCTCAAGCCAAACGAACACTCAACCAAATCGCCTTCTCCAATATTGTCGGTGGTCTTTACCTCGACCCTATACAAATATGGGTCGATTGTGCCATTCCATAGCCTTGGGTTGCTTATGGTCGATGGTATAATAATTTCGGCTCTACCGTTACTCTCGATTTGTACTCTATCACTAACGCTCGATACAAGTGTACTATCGCTATAAAAATTTACTTGTGTGTCGATGTTGCTGCCGCTACGACCCTCTAGCAAAACCTTGGTCTCTAGCTCTGCCATTTCGCTGCTAAGCGATTTTTGAGTAATGTAGACACCATCTGACGAATAATCTGTTAGCGATATGTGGTTTTTGTTTGTGACAATAAGTTCAACATCTCGATAGATACCACCATATAGCTTCATTTCGCCCACATATGGCATTACATCAAACAGTGGTGTATTGTTGACATTCACCATAATTGAGTTTATCTGTCCATATATAAGGAATGGTGTTATCTCAAATGTGAATGCTGTGAATGCACCCGAGTGTTCGCCCGCAAACCTACCATTGATAAAGAGGTTGGCTACTGTTGCCACTCCGTTGAATTTGATATATACACGTTTGTCTATCCAATTATCGGGAACTGGGAACTCTCTAAAATATGACCCTGTGCCAACAATTGATTCGTTGCCCTCGCCCTTTGACCACACGTGGGGCACGGTAATGTCCTTAGCCGTTCGTTGATCGATATAGACACCGCTATTAAATTTCCAATCACGGTTTAGGCTGATAACCTCACGCCCCCAAACTGCCGTTACCATTACCAGCAGCATAGTCAATAGTAATAACCTCTTTGTCATAACTATATAAATATTTATTTAATAGATTTAGTAATTCGCATTGCACAAAAATCGGGACCACACATCGAGCAAAAATCGTTCTCGCCCGACGACTCTTTTATAAGGTCATAGTGAAAACTCTTTGCCCTATCGGGGTCGAGCGATAGATTGAACTGGTCTTTCCATCTAAAGTCATATCTTGCTTGGCTCATTTTTAGATCACGTAGCTCTGCACCGGGGTGTCCTTTTGCAATATCGGCTGCGTGTGCTGCCATTTTGTATGTAACAACACCCTCACGCACATCCTCTTTGTTTGGTAGCGAAAGGTGCTCTTTGGTTGTAACATAGCATAACATCGAAGTACCATACCAGCCAATCATAGCTGCACCAATAGCTGATGAAATGTGGTCGTAACCAGCAGCAATATCGGTAACAAGTGGCCCTAGTGTGTAGAACGGTGCTCCGTGGCACTTTTCTTGTTGTAGCTCCATGTTCTCTTTTATCTTGTGCATTGGAACGTGACCAGGCCCCTCGATAATAACTTGTACATCGTGCTTCCATGCAATTTTTGTTAGTGCACCAAGCGTCTCTAGCTCGCCAAATTGTGCGGCATCGTTTGCGTCGGCAATCGAGCCCGGACGAAGTCCATCGCCTAGCGAGAATGCAACGTCATATTGCTTTAGTAGCTCACAAATTTTTTCGAAGTTTGTGTACAAGAAGTTTTCGGCATTGTTAAGTTTCATCCACTTTGCCATAATAGAGCCACCACGAGAAACTATTCCCGTTACCCTCTTTGTTGCAATGTCTATGTGCTCACGAAGTACACCTGCGTGTATAGTAAAGTAATCGACCCCCTGCTCACACTGCTCTACAAGAGTGTCATAGTATATCTCCCAAGTAAGGTTTTCGACCTTTCCGCCTGCCTTCTCTAGTGCTTGGTATAGTGGCACTGTACCAATTGGCACTGGTGTGTTGCGCAAAATCGCCTCACGAGTGGCATGTATGTTTTTACCGGTCGATAGATCCATCACCGTGTCGGCTCCCCACTTAATTGACCAGTGTGCCTTTTCTACCTCGTCTTCGATAGACGAACCTAGTGCCGAGTTACCAATATTGGCGTTTATCTTTACTAAAAACTTAGAACCAATAATCATTGGCTCTGCCTCTGGGTGGTTTACATTCAAAGGAATGATTGCACGTCCTGCTGCTATCTCCTCTCGCACCATCTCTGGTGTAATATCTGGGCTTATGCCCGAGCACTCACGAATTGCTACATACTCCATTTCGGGAGTGATTATGCCATTGCGTGCATACCATAATTGTGTCTTAAAGCCCTGTGAGCCTCTGTCGAAATTTGCTCTAATTTTGGGTAGCCCCTGCTCAATTGTTGTAGAGAAATCCTCTTGTGTATAGGCACCCGTTGTGTCATATACTCTAATAGAGTCGCCATTAGTAAGCGATATTTCACGCATGCCTACTTTTATAGGGTGTAGCTGTCCCTCTACGTACACTTTTTTGCCGTTATGTGCGGCTATGTCGAAAAGTTTATTTTCCATTATTGTTATTTGAATATTATTATATCTACAAAGTTACTCATTTTTCCTAGGGTTGCAACAAGAAATCTTCATCTCTTGGTTGATACTTTTGATCTCGCAATTTGGGTGTGAAACCTGCTTGGCGTATTGCCTCTCTCATAGATAGAGCGTTTAGTTTGTTGTGTGCTCCTGCCGAGCTAACAACATTCTCCTCTATCATTATTGACCCCATGTCGTTTGCACCATAGTGTAGCGCCATTTGTGCCGTTTGTGTTCCTACTGTTAGCCACGATGCTTGTATCGATGGAACATTATCGAGCACTATACGGCTAATTGCCACTAGCCTTAGATACTCTGTGGGCGAGTTGCTACCCACAAAACCCATTTTTTCGAGCTCGGTGCCTGTCGAGCAGAATGGCCACGCAATAAATGCCAAAAAGCCATATGTGCCACTGGGTTTGCTATCTTGTAGAGTGCGAATTTTTATTAGGTGATCTATTCTTTGCTCTAGGCTTTCTATGTGGCCATACATCATTGTAGCCGAAGTTGCGAGCCCTGCCTTGTGTGCTTGCCCCATTACCTCTAGCCACTCATCTGCCGATGCTTTGCCTGGTGATATTTTTTTTCTTATTTCGTTATCAAGAATTTCGGCACCTGCTCCGGGTAATGACTCTAGCCCTGCAATTTTTAACTTCTCGATAGCCTCTTTTATTGTGATTTTGCTCCTCTTTGCTATGTGTAGCACTTCGGCTGGGCCAAGAGCATGTAGCTTAATTGTGGGGAACTCTTTTTTTATGTTTGAGAATAGTTCTTCGTAAAACTCGATACCAAATTTGGGGTGCATGCCTCCTTGTAGCAAAAGTTGATCGCCACCAGCAGCCAACGTTTGCTCTATCTTTGTGCGGTATTCATCCATGCTTGTGACATATCCTCGCTCTTTGTCGCTTAGGCGAGTGTGAAAGTTGCAAAACTTGCATGCTCCTACACATATATTGGTAATGTTAACGTTGCGATCTATTTGCCACGTAACTATATTGGGGTCGAATTTTTGGTTACGAATTTTTTGAGCCAGCTTGCCCAGAAGATGTGTCGGAGCATGGGTATATAGTAGGATAGCCTCGTCCCTAGTAATTCGGCAACCTTGCTCTATCTTCTTTACTATCTCTTTCATAAACTTTGCTTTTGTGATATTAAAAAGAGGACACCTTAATTAAAAAGTGTCCTCTCTTGATGCCGTTGATGATCGGCAATAATTTACTCAGCAGAGATTGCCTCTACTGGACATACGTCTGCACAAGTACCACAGTCTGTACAGCTATCTGCGTTGATAACATAAACGTCACCAGCCGAGATCGCCTCTACTGGACACTCATCGATACATGTACCACACGCAGTACATGAATCAGCACTAATAATATAAGCCATTTTATATAATTTTTTACTTGGTAACACCATGCTACCAATTATAGTTGATGTGGCAAAGTTAATAAATAATATGAAAATCCATAAATTTTACCACTAAAAACGTTTATTACGATATTAGTTTGTAATTATCTACACCACCAGTCGAGCATGGGGCGCTGCAAATAGTTAATACATTATACTTTAATTGTGTTGCAATATTTGCAATTTTGCTCTCGTTATTTAGCACAGGTAGGTGTATTTGCAATAAACCAAATTCTGTGAAAATAGTGTTCAAAATGGGAATTTACATGTCATTAATGTGCTTTGTTTGGGCTCATTGGCTCACTTTTTATGCAAAATATAGCTTCTTGTGAAAATAGTCTTGTTTTTTTGCATTAAACTAATTAAAAATTCGTACCTTTGCTAGTATAATTGGTTTAGCAAATTTTGTAAAGGAGGTCTCTATGTTTACTTTGTGAATGTAGTAGGCGTTTTTTTTACTGCTTACCCGAATGCGTACAGGTAGAGCTCCTAATAGAAATATTGGGTGCTCTGCTGTTTTAAAAATTTACCCCTCAGTGTTTTATAGGGTAAACAAAATTAATAAATAAAAAGTAACGATATGTCTAACTTGGTCTACTTAACCGAAGTAGGTTTACAGAAAATCCGTCTAGAGCTAGAGCAGCTTAGAGGCGTAGAGCGTCCTAGGGTTACGGCTATGATTGCCGAGGCTAGAGACAAGGGCGATTTGAGCGAGAATGCAGAGTATGATGCAGCAAAAGAGGCACAAGGTTTGCTAGAGATGCGTATTGCAAAACTAGAGATGACAATTGCAAATGCTCGCATCATTGACGATTCACACATCGACACCTCTACGGTGAAGATACTAAACAAAGTAACAATCAAGAATCTTGCTACTGCAAAGAGTATCACATATACTATCGTCCCAGAAAATGAAGCCTCTATTAAAGAGCGCAAACTATCTTTTGGTACACCTATCGCAAAGGCTCTTTTGGGTCACAAAAAAGGCGATGTAGTTGAGGTTACAGTTCCGTCTGGGATTGTTAAATTTGAGATTGAAGAGATTGCTATCTAGCCCATTTTTTGCTAAAATTATTTATCGTTTGTCATTCTGATAAAAAATAAGTAGTTTTACGCTGTTTTATATAGTAACAAAACTATGAGTGAGGAGCTCGTAGTAAGAGATAATGGAATCAAATTTTATGACAATAGAAGGAGAAAAAATAGTCCAGATTAATATTGAGGAGCAGATGAAATCTGCCTACATAGATTACTCTATGTCGGTGATTGTATCTCGTGCTCTTCCCGATGTGAGGGATGGACTAAAGCCTGTTCACAGACGTGTACTTTATGGTATGTCTAATGAGCTGAGCCTCTCGCACGATAAACCATTTAAGAAATCGGCCAGAATTGTCGGTGACGTACTTGGTAAGTTTCACCCACATGGCGATACATCGGTTTACGATGCTATGGTTCGTATGGCTCAAGAGTGGTCGCTGCGCTATCCGCTAGTGGATGGTCAGGGTAACTTTGGATCGGTAGATGGTGACTCACCAGCTGCAATGCGTTATACCGAGGCTCGACTAAAGAAAATCGCATCTGATGTGATGGGGGACATCGAAAAGAAAACGGTAGATTTTACCCTTAATTTCGATGACTCTATTGAGGAGCCAACAGTACTACCAACACGTATTCCGCTACTTATGGTAAACGGAGCTTCGGGTATTGCTGTGGGTATGGCAACTAACATGGCGCCACACAACCTTACCGAGGTAGTGGAGGCTACTTGTGCATATATCGACAATCCCGAAATTGAGATTGAAGAGCTATGCCAATATGTTAAAGCACCAGACTTCCCAACAGGTGGTATAATTTATGGTCTAGAGGGCGTGCGTGAAGCGTATGCTACGGGTCGTGGTCGTGTAATTATACGTTCAAAAACAGATATCGAGTACACCTCTACTGGTAGAGAGTGCATCGTTGTAACTGAAATTCCATATCAAGTTAATAAGGCAGAGATGATTAAAAAGATCGCCGACCTTATCAACGAAAAGAAACTAGAGGGAATTTCATACATTAACGATGAGTCAGACCGTAACGGTATGCGTATTGTCATCATCCTAAAGACTGATGCAGTAGCTAGCGTAGTTCTGAACAACCTATATAAGTACACTTCTTTGCAAACATCATTTGCAATTAATAACATCGCACTTGTAAAGGGGCGTCCTCGTACACTTAACCTAAAAGAGCAAATTCAGTACTTTGTAGAGCATCGCCACGAAGTGGTTGTTCGCCGTAGCGAATTTGAGCGTGAGCAAGCACAAAAGCGTGCACACATTCTTGAGGGTCTCCTTATTGCACAAGACAATATTGACGAGGTGGTTAACATCATTCGTTCGTCTAAAACTTCGGACGAAGCTAAAACTCGCCTAATCGAGCGTTTTGAGCTTACAGATATTCAGGCAACTGCCATTATCGATATGCGTCTAAGAGCTCTTATTGGTCTTGAGCGTGAAAAGCTACAAGCCGAGTATGACGAGCTACAACGCATAATTGCATACCTAACAGAGCTACTTTCTTCGGAAACTATGCTGATGGGTGTAATTAAGAGCGAGATGGAAGAGGTTAAGGCTAAATATGGCGATGAGCGTCGCAGCCAAATTGTTATGTCGGCAGCCGACTTCAATCCCGAAGATTTTTATGCAGATGACGAGGTAGTTATTACTATCTCACACATGGGATATATTAAGCGTACTCCGCTAACTGAATATCGTACACAAAGCCGTGGTGGTGTTGGTGTTAAAGGTAGTGCAACACGTGATGAGGACTTTATTGAGCACATCTACGTAACTACTATGCACAACACAATGCTATTCTTTACCGAGAAGGGGCGCTGTTTCTGGCTAAAAGTATATGAAATTCCAGAGGGTAGCCGTGCATCAAAAGGCCGTGCAATCCAAAATGTTATTCAAATCGAGCCAGACGATAAAGTTAAGGCATATATCAATGTTCGCCACCTAGGTGACAAAGACTATGTTAAGAGCAACTATATTATAATGTCTACTCGCCAAGGTGTTATCAAGCGTACTCTGCTAGAGGAGTATTCTCGTCCACGCCAAAAAGGTGTTAATGCAATCACTATTCGTGAGGATGACCAGCTAATCGAGGCACGTCTAACAGATGGTACTTCAGATGTAATCATCGCTGCTCGTGAGGGTAAATCTATTCGCTTTAAAGAGAGTGGTGTAAGAGCTGTTGGTCGTACAAGTATGGGTGTTCGTGGTATCACTCTAGGCGAAGGCGACTATGTAATTGGTATGGTTACTATTGCCCAGGGAGAGCAAAAAGAGCTACTTGTAATCTCTGAAAACGGATTTGGTAAGCGTAGCGACCTCGAAGAGTATCGCATAACTAACCGTGGTGGTAAGGGTGTTAAGACCCTTAATGTAACCGAGAAAACAGGTAAGCTAATATCTCTATCTTCGGTAACAGACGATAACGACCTAATGATTATCAACAAATCGGGTGTTACAATTCGTATTCCTGTGTCTGATATTAGAGTTACTGGTCGTGCCACACAAGGTGTTAAGGCAATTAACCTAAAGAGCGGCGACGTAATTGCATCTATTATGGCTGTGCCTAAGAGCGAAGAGCCCGAAGCTATCGAAGAGGGTGTTCCTGCTCAAGAGGGCGAAGTAGTCGATGCAGCTAACCAAGATTCTACTACACCAGTTGAGGTTGTAGCAGAGCAAGCTAGCACAACAGAAGAATAATTATTAGTAAATTAAAAACAGATCGACAGATCTTAATATGTTTGAATTATGAAAAAAATAGTTTTAACAATGGCTGTGGCTGCACTATTTGCATCTGCTGCTATGGCACAAAACGTTAACACACAGTCTTTCAAAGATAAGATTGCTAAGGCTGAAACTGCAACAAAAGATCCTAAAAAAGGCGCTAAAGCTGCATCATGGATTGCTCTAGGTGACAGTTACGTTGCTGCTGCTGGTGCTTACACTGCAATGGTTTACCAAGGTATGGGCGAGGCAGAGATGATGATGGCTGTAGGTAAGTATGAGGGCGAAAGTGTACCAATGGTTACTTTTAACAATACAAACTATAAGCATTTCTCTTACCCACAGGTCGATCTATATGTAACAGAGGCTGGTCAACTAGAGATCTTCCAAGAGAAGGCTCCAATCGTTGCTGATGCATTTGCAAAAGCTCTTGCTGCTTATACAAAAGCGGTAGAGATTGATGCAAAAGCTGTAGGTAAAGTTAAAGCTGCACTAGAGGCTCTAGTTGTTGCTGCACGTGCTGCTGGTGCTAACGCTTATGCTATGGGCGATTTTGCTAATGCTTGTGATGATTTCACAGTAGCTGCAAACGCTGCTACAAACCCTGCTCTTAACTCGGCAGATGCTAACGAACTAGTATTCTACGCTGCTGTTACTGCACTTCAGGCAGAAAAGTATGACGATAGTGTTGAGCTACTTAAGCAACTAATCGAGGCAGGTGACTACCGTAATGGTGATGTTTACAACTACCTAGGTATTGCATACACAAGCCTTGGTAAGACAGAGCTTGTTGAGCCAATCCTTGTAGAGGGTCTTGAGAAGTTCCAAGCTAACCAAAGCATTCTTCACTCTCTAATTTCTTACTATATTGGTGCTAAGGAAGATCCAGGTAAAGTTATTCCTTACATCAAAAAGGCACAAGAAGAGAGCCCAGAAGATCCAAACCTACTTATCGCAGAGGGTCTAGCTTATGAAAACATGGGCGATACAGAAAAAGCTGTTGAGGCATATGGTAAAGCTGTTCAGGTTAAGCCAGATTTCTTTGACGCTGCATACAACTATGCTCTTGCAACATACCGTCAAGCTGGTAACATGATTAAGGCACTAGGCGAAATCGACCTATCAAACCAATCTGAGCTAGATGCAAAAGAGGGCGAGGCAATCAACGTATTCAAGCAGTCTGCTGAGAGAATGGAGAAGGCTCACGCTATCGATCCATCTAACCGTGATGCAATGGAGGTTCTACGTAGTGTTTACTTCCGTCTATCGGGTAACCGTCTAACAAAAGACGATCCATCATATGGCGAGAAGTATAACAAATACAAAGCAATGCTTAACTAATAAAGCGTAGCTATATAAAATGTGAGGCGAGATTCTGTTGCAGATTCTCGCCTCGCTTTTTTATGCCATTTTATATTAGTGTAACCCCCGTAAAATACAGAGAGTACGCTGGGCTTTGTTTTTTGTTGAACAACAATGCTTTTATGCTAATTTTTTTGCTAACCACCACACTAGCCGCCCACAACCAAGAGCCACCACTCCAATTACAAGCCATAGCGAATAGCGATATAGTTTGGGGATGTGCTTTACTTGCTTAACTACCTCTACTTGTTTGGTGAGGGTAATGGTATCCCTAATCTCGATAGTTCTCTCTACTACCTTTGTTCTCCATTTAACTTTACTCTCTAGCAGGTTGTCTTTTATGCTAAGTTGCGATTTGGCTAGTTCGCCCTTTAGGTGATTGAGCTCTCGAACTAGCACCATGCCATTGCTATCGCACTCTAGCAGTGCGGCAATTGTGGCACTATCGGCTCTTGTCTCTAGGAGCGTATCAATAATTATTTGTGTGCGTGTTTGTGGAACGTACACTTTTTTTGTGCAAGCGGCGAGCATAGCTGCTATGGCTACCGCTACTAACATATATCTTATCATGGCTTATGTTTTATAAATAGCTCCCAGCCTTCGTTAATTTCGTTAGCGGGCGGTGGTGTTCCGTTCTCCATAGTTACCATTGCGCTCACTACGGGCACCATTATATCTCTATTGGTGGTAGTTATAACCACGTTTGGCTTTACGCCGCTCTTTTGGCTCACAAAATCGACATATGAGAGGGTGTGATTCTCACACGGTGGGGCATAGCGATCTATCATCTTTGCTAGTGTGCATACACCTCGTCTAGCATAGCTGTCGAGTACTACGAATATGGCTCTATAACCCCATGCAGGGCTTTCGAAACACTTGAATGATTTGTCGTTAGATTCTTTTTCTCCTAGGTATTTGACAGTAGATTTGCGTATATTCCCGGGATTATTGTTGCGGTAACCTCTTGTTTTCATGGCTTTTCTATTTTGGTTTACTATTATCATGAAGTGGCGGTACTCTGTCGGGGCAATCATAGAGCTGGCACTTGAACCTCTCGGCTCTCTTTTTTTCGAGTTCGGCATCAATTAGCTTTATCTCCATGTCGGCAAGTTGACGAGATATTTCGATAATGCGGCTACGTTTCTTGTCTATAATATCTTGCATTTGCCCAATGGTTGAGTATGCCTCTTTTAGCTCTCCCGATAGATGTTCAATCTCAATTTTTAGAGTCGAAAACTCTCCTTTTTGAACATTAATCTCTACCATGTCGGCTTCGGCATTGCTCTTGCGCCTTTTCGACTTATAAAACATGAGTAGCGAGGCAACACCAGTGAGTGCCACTAGGTTGTTGAGGATTATATCTAATATCTCTCTTTTCATATATCTATAAATTTTGATTATTAATGGTAACATCGCCCTTAATTATCACCTCAAGGGTGTTGTCATCTCTAATTCGTTGGTAGTTATACTCGTTACTGCTAGCAATGAGCGCCGTGCCATTGGGGGCGATAATAAATTTGCGCTGTCCTTTTGTGAGTTTTATGTTGCTAGTAATTACCGAACTCGTCGAACCCGAAATCGTGCCACTTGTGGTTGATAGAATAATGACCGATCCAATTTTATATCTAGCACCTTTGGTTAACACAGAGCTAGTATTAAAAGTAGTTTGTGCCGTGCCATTGGTCGATATTGCTTTGTATAGTTGTGACTGGCGAGTGTATTTACCATTTACATACTTGAACAGCCATAGCGAGGCAGTGGCGTTGCTTGAATTACCCGTGGTTGTAGCATTTGCACTCACGCCTATTAGGTTGATGGTGACATTGTCCCAAGCGGCAGTAAATTCGGTTGCCGAAAGCATAACATACTCTTGATAGCCATAACCTAGCGAGCGGCTTTGTGCGCTGAGCGAACAGTTTGCGCTACCTGTGTTGGTGTCTATCTCTTGGTAAATGCTGCCTAGTGGCTCGTTGCGAATGATTACCTGCATGCCATTGTCGCTAGTTATGGTTGTAGAGCTCTCGTTAATGTTCATAATGCCCCATCTACCTTGCCCCTCGGGTGTGACCATAAACTGTGAATCCCAATAGCCCGTAGCAGGTTCGGCAAATAGCCATGGTGCTGTAATACCATCGCCACAAATTCCTGCTCGAATATCTCCTTGGCTACCATCACGCACAGCTATCATCGACCCTATCGTTACACCGCCCGATACTTCGGTAGTGTCATCCTTGAATGTGTCGATAAG
>CAYJIL010000052.1:0-15969 GCA_964370235.1 uncultured Rikenellaceae bacterium
AGGGACTCGAACCCCCACGCCTCTCGGCACTAGATCCTAAGTCTAGCGCGGCTACCAATTACGCCACATCCGCTTCAGGATTGCGATGCAAAGGTAGTGCACTTTTTTTAATTTACAAATTTTTTTTGTACTTTTACGAAAAATATTTCAAAAAAAGAGCGTATGTTTTGTTTGGTAAGAGCTTGTGGGAATGCTAATTTCTTGTTGCAGAAGTTGGTAGCTATCCCATCGTATAGTCGTGAAGAATTTTTGGCGAGTGACTATCTCGAACGGTATTTAATGCACCGAGGAGTTGATGTCGAGAGATACGAGAATAATTTGGTGGCATACAATTTGGCTTATGACGAAACAAAACCTACTATTTTGTTGAACTCACATATAGACACTGTGCGTCCAGCGGCTAGTTATAGTCGTGACCCACATGCTGCCGACATCGAAGATGGTAAGCTATATGGTCTAGGTAGTAACGATGCAGGGGCATCGCTAGTCTCGTTGGTGCAGGTTTTTTTAGAGCTTCACCAGCGCGAAGAGATGAAGTATAATGTTGCGCTTGCAATATCGGCACAAGAAGAGGTGTCGGGCGTAGATGGTATGGAGCTGCTAGTTAAGCACCTTCGCCCAATCGACTTTGCTATTGTTGGTGAGCCTACATCGGGGCAAATGGCTGTTTCGGAGCGTGGATTAATGGTGGTAGACTTGCTGTGGAGCGGTGTGTCGGGTCATGCTGCTAGAGGCGAGGGCGTGAATGCCATATATAAAGCCGTCGACGATATAGTGTGGATGCGTGACTATTGCTTTGAGAAAGTATCGCCAACCCTTGGTGCTACAACAATGAATTTTACGATGATAAATTCGGGAACTCAGCACAATGTTGTACCCGACAATTGTAAAGGAGTACTCGATATTAGAATAAGCGATGCATATAGCTTTGAGGAGATACTCGATATATTGCGTGAGAATATGAGTTGTCAAGTGCAACCTCGCTCACAAAGATTGCGCCCATCGTCTATCGATATGCAGCACCCAATTGTTGAGGCTGCAAAGAGCTTAGGTATCGAGACTTTTGGCTCGATGACACTATCAGATCAAGCGCTAATGCCGTTTGATTCGGTAAAGATTGGGCCGGGTGACTCTTCTCGTTCACACACGAGCGACGAGTTTATTTACCTGTCACAAATTGAAAAAGGCATCGAAACATATATGAAGTTGGTTGAATCAATAATATAATTAAGAATATGAAACTTTGGCAAAAGAGTGTTGCGGTAGATAAGGCCGTTGAGATATTTACAGTGGGTCGTGACCGTGAAATGGATCTGTATCTTGCAAAGGCAGATATTGTTGGTTCGCTGGCACACACACAAATGCTTAGCTCGATTGGGCTACTACCCACCGAGGATTTAGAGGGCGTAACTCGTGAGCTTCGTGCAATATACAAAGAGGTTGAGGCTGGTGGCTTCACCATCGAAGAGGGTATGGAGGACGTTCACTCTCAAATTGAGTATATGCTAACTCAAAGAGTGGGCGATGCAGGCAAGAAGATACATAGTGGCCGTTCTCGTAACGACCAAGTTTTGGTTGACCTTAAACTATTCTTGCGTAGCGCAATCATGAATATTGTAGAGCAGACAAACGAGCTGTTCTGCGAGCTTCAGTCGTTGAGCGAGAAACACAAAAATATATTAATGCCGGGCTATACACACCTGCAAATTGCTATGCCATCGTCATTTGGCTTGTGGTTTGGCGCTTATGCCGAAAGCCTAGTCGACGACTTATTAATGTTTCAGGCAGCCTATAAGATTTGTAACAAAAACCCGTTAGGTAGTGCAGCAGGTTATGGTTCTTCGTTTGCGCTTAATCGCACAATGACAACTCAGCTGCTTGGTTTCGAAGACCTTAACTACAATGTAGTTTATGCACAAATGGGGCGTGGCAAGAGCGAACGCATTGTGGCTCAGGCTATATCGTCAGTTGCTGCAACTCTAGCACGCTTGGCAATGGATAACACGCTATATATGAGCCAAAATTTTGGTTTCATTACATATCCAACCGAATACACAACTGGGTCGAGCATTATGCCACACAAAAAGAACCCCGATGTGTGGGAGCTAATTCGTGGTAAGTGTAATCTATTGCAAGCTTTGCCAACGCAAATAGCTATGATGACAACCAATCTTCCGCTAGGTTATCACCGTGATTTGCAGCTACTAAAAGAAGTGCTTTTCCCTGCTATCGAAACACTAAGCGATTCGCTAGTAATGGCAAAGGATATGATTTCGCACATAAAAATAAACGAAAATATACTAGATGACTCTAAGTATGATTACTTGTTTAGTGTCGAGACTGTAAACAATATGGTTGCTAGTGGAACACCGTTTCGTGAGGCATACAAAGAGGTAGGTCTTGTGATTGAGCGTGGCGAATATACTCCCGACAAGGCAGTAAACCACACACACGAGGGTAGTATAGGTAATTTGTGTAACGATAAAGTAGCGGCAATGATGAACTCTGTTTTAGAGGGCTTTAATTTTGACGCAGCACAAAGTGCCGAGGCTAAGTTGTTGGGCTTGTAGATAAAACGACTTATAAGGCGTAAAAGAGGTTGTCAACCATAGTGGTTGGCAACCTCTTTTTTGTGCCTAAAAACTAAAGTAATAGGTATTAAATTTTAGTTTAAAATTTTATTTTCAATTATAATTTGTTATTTTTATGGTCGGTTAAAAATAACAACCCTAATTATGACAAATTCCAAACTACCAATTTTAGAGCGAGATGCTTGGCTAGAGCCAGTAGCTGATAAGCTAGAGGCTAGAGCACAGAGATACCAAGATAGACTACAACAGATAGAGCAATCGAGCGGGTCGATAGTCGATTATGCTAACGGCTACTCATATTTTGGGCTACACTATAGCCCAATCGAAAAGGGCTGGTGGTTTAGAGAGTGGCTACCTGCTGCAAAGGATGTATATTTGTTTGGCGATTTTAACGATTGGCAGCGCACTGGTTGCAGGCTAAATCGCTCAGACGATGGCGTGTGGTCATACTTTTTTGCTGACGATATATACGAAGGTCGTATAGTTGATGGCACAAGATACAAAATGCTTGTGCATGGCGATAATGGGTTTTTGGAGCGTATTCCTGCCTATGTGACACGAGTAATCGAAGACCCAATTAACCACAACTACACTCCCGTTGTCGAACTACCTAGCCAGCCGTTTAACTGGCAAGGCGATAGTTTTGTGTTTGATCACAAAGAGCCTTTGTTAATTTACGAGGCACATGTGGGTATGGCACAAGAGCAGGAGCGTGTGGGGCTATTTCGCAAGTTTACACGAGATATTCTACCAAAAGTAAAAGAACTAGGTTATAATGCCATTCAGCTAATGGCTGTTGCCGAACATCCATACTATGGTAGCTTTGGTTATCATGTGGCTAATTTTTATGCTGTTTCGTCTCGATTTGGTACTGCGGACGAGTTGCGCGAGCTTATTCGTGTGGCGCACACGATGGGTATTGCCGTAATTATGGATTTGGTGCACTCACACTATGTCAAAAACATAAACGAGGGAATTAATGCACTCGATGGCACGCCTTGGCAATATTCGCCCGAGGGCAAAGCTGGCGATCAACCATATTGGGATTCTCGTAACTTTGATTATGGTAAACCACAGGTCGAGCATTTTTTGTTGTCGAACATAAAGTACTGGATCGAAGAGTTTCACTTTGATGGTTTCCGCTTTGATGGTGTTACCTCGATGTTATATCACAACCACGGTTACCAAGATTTTGGTAGCTACGATTCATACTTTGGCGATGTGGTTAACGAGGGTGCGATTTGCTACCTTACGCTAGCTAACACGCTAGTGCATAAGCTCAACCCACATGCTATTACCATAGCCGAAGATGTTAGCGGTATGCCTTGTAGCGCAATACCAATTAGCGATGGAGGTATGGGTTTTGACTATCGTTTGGCGATGGCAGTGCCCGATTTTTGGATCGAGCTACTCGAAGATATGCCCGACGAGGATTGGGATATATGGCGCATTTGGAACACCCTTAACGACCGTCTAAGCGATGTTAAGACAATTGGTTATAGCGAAAGCCACGACCAAGCACTAGTGGGCGACAAGACTATTGCCTTTCGTTTGATGGGCAAGAGCATGTATGATAGCATGCACAAAGAGAGCCAGAATATCGACATAGATCGTGGTATTGCTCTGCACAAGATGATACGACTCTTAACCCTAGTAACGGCAGGTCAAGGCTACTTAAACTTTATGGGTAACGAGTTTGGCCACCCCGAATGGATTGACTTCCCACGAGAGGGTAATGGTTGGAGCTACTCAAAGGCTCGCCGTCAGTGGTCGCTAGTGGCAGACAAGGGGCTGCGTTATCATCTGCTGCAAGAGTTTGATAAAGACATGATTGCGCTAGTTAAACGCTACGATGTAATGGGTAACTATGGTCAAATTCTGAAAATGGACATCGACAACAAGACAATGGTATTTAATCATGGTAGATTGTTGTTTGTCTTTAACTGGAGCACCGAGCGCTCGGTCGAAGCATATAGCGTTCCGGTTCCTTTGAAGGGGCGATACCGAATGCTTATGTGTAGTGACGATGCAAAGTATGGTGGTTTTGACAGAATAGATCACTCTACCGAATACCTATCGGGTAACTTTGTCGAGGACGATGGTAGCAGTGGCGAATCTATAATGATTTACAACGTAAACCGCACGGCACAGGTACTAATTAGGGACTAAGGCTATAATTTGAGCCAAGGATAGCGAAGATGTGGTAAAAATTCGCTATCTTTGTGGCTTAAATTGATATTATGGCATCATCGAATTTTGTAGATTACGTAAAAATATTTTGCCGTTCGGGCAATGGTGGAGGTGGCTCGGTTCACTTTCGCCGCGAAAAGTATGTTGAGTTTGGCGGCCCAGACGGAGGTAACGGAGGGCGTGGAGCTCACGTAATCTTGCGTGGCAATAGCCAATACTGGACACTCATTCACCTAAAGTACCGCAAACACATACACGCCGTTGACGGTGGTTATGGTTCGGGTGCTAGGTGTACGGGTAGAGATGGCGAGGACATCATTCTTGATGTACCACTAGGCACGGTGGCAAGAGATGCCGAGACTGGCGAAAAGCTATTCGAGGTGACTGACCATGGCGAGGAGAAAATTCTTGTTAAGGGAGGTCGTGGAGGACTAGGTAACTGGATGTTCCGTACATCTACTAACCAAGCACCTCGTCACGCACAGCCGGGCGAGCCATGCCAAGAGGGATGGTTTATTTTGGAGCTTAAAATCCTTGCCGATGTAGGTTTGGTGGGCTTCCCAAATGCTGGTAAATCAACACTGCTAAGTGCCGTATCGGCAGCTAAGCCAAAGATTGCAAACTATGCTTTTACAACCCTAGAACCTAACTTGGGTATTGTGAGCTATCGTGACCACCTATCGTTTGTAATGGCCGATATTCCGGGTATTATCGAGGGTGCACACGAGGGGCGTGGTTTGGGTATTCGCTTTTTGCGTCATATCGAACGTAACTCTGTTCTGCTATTTATGGTTGAGGCCGAGAGCAAGGACATTGTGGCACAATATCGTGTTCTACTAGACGAACTAAAGAAATATAACCCCGAGCTACTCGACAAAGACAGGCTGCTAGCAATCACAAAGAGCGATATGCTCGATGAGGAGCTAGAGGCTAGCTTTAGAGAGGAGATCGACGCTGCTAATTTGGGGCTCGACTATATCTTCATCTCGTCGGTATCGGGATACAACATTTTGCAGCTTAAAGACAAGCTGTGGAACTTGATTAATGGATAAAATGGAGAACATCATCGAGATACATGGCTCAAAGGTTATTATTGGTAGCTACAAGGAGCAACTAGACGCTCTACTTCCACAAGGAAAGAGGGTAGTGGTTGTTACAGACAGCACAGTCGATAACTTATACCCAGAGCTAACTAATCGCTTTGAGAAAATCATTATTGGCGAAGGTGAAGAGAACAAGACTCTAGCCACAGCCTCACATATATACCAAACGCTAATTGAAATGCAAGCAGATAGAGAAATCTTTCTGCTTGCTGTGGGTGGTGGCATAGTGACCGACATTACGGGCTTTATTGCCTCTACCTTTATGCGTGGGGTTCGATTTGGTTTTATTGCAACTACACTACTATCACAAGTAGATGCTAGTGTGGGTGGCAAAAACGGCGTAAACTTTGGTGGCTTTAAGAACATGGTTGGCACGTTCAACCAGCCCGAGTTTGTGATATGCGACACTATATTTTTTACAACACTTCCTCCTCGTGAGGTAGCTAGCGGCTTTGCCGAGGCAATTAAGTGTGGAGTGATTGCATCAATCGAGCTTTTCGATATATTTGCTAACTACAACTACTCACAAATTATGAGCGATAAATCACTGCTCGAAAAGGTGATTTATGGTTCGATACGCATAAAAGCAGATATTGTACTAGAGGACGAGAGGGAGTCGAGTGTTCGCCGCCTTTTGAACTTTGGTCATACGTTTGCACATGCTGTCGAAAAGAGTACTCGTGAGTTTTTGCATGGCGAGGCAGTTGCTATTGGCATGGTAATGGCGGCAGATATGTCGCTTGCTATGGGCGAATTGGCAGTTGGTGAGCGTGATAGGCTAGTGGAGGTTATTGCTTCATATAATCTTCCGACCATGTGCGATATTTCTGTTTTGGAGCTAATTGCAGCTATTCGTTCCGACAAAAAACGTTCGGGCGATAGTCTTAACTTTGTATTTACAGACTCTCTGGGTAGTGCCTACGTAAAAAAGGTATCATTTGAGGAGATTGAGGCTCAAAAAGATATATTTGGTAATGACAAAGAGAGAGCGTTATAAAGGAGTAATAAATTGGTTTTTAGAGAACGCTCCAGTAGCAGAGAGTGAGCTCGATTTTCGCAATCAATGGGAGCTACTGGTGGCAGTTATTCTCTCGGCACAGTGCACCGATAAAAGAGTGAACATTGTCACTCCACCGCTCTTTGAGCGTTACCCAAACGCCAAGGCTATGTCGCAAAGCGACGAGGCAGAGATATATTCCTATATCTCTAGCGTTTCCTACCCAAACAGCAAAGCAAAGAATTTGTTTAAGATGTCACAGCAGCTAGTCGATAACTTCTCTAGTGATGTGCCATCTACTACTGTGGAGTTAGAGACTCTGGCAGGTGTGGGGCGCAAAACTGCAAATGTTGTTGCCTCTGTTTGGTTTGATACTCCTGCTATGGCAGTTGACACACATGTCTTTAGGGTATCGGAGCGAATAGGGCTAACATACAAAGCACGCAATCCGCTCGAGAGCGAAAGGCAACTAGTCGAGGGTTTTCCTCGCAAATATCTTGCACGTGCACACCATTGGTTGATACTACATGGGCGTTATATATGCAAGGCACGTAGCCCTATGTGCGATAAGTGTGGGCTAACAACTTGGTGTAAAAAGTTTCAAAAAAAACAATAAATTAGTTGGCCAGTCGTTAACGTTAAGGCGGGTAAGCCAACAAATTATTAGAAATATATAATAGAGATCAAAAGGAAAAAAGATTAAAATTATGGAGGTTAACATTAGAGAACTTAACGAGCGTATCCAAAAGGAGAGTGAGTTTGTTGATATCCTATCTATGGAGATGGGAAAGGTTATCGTTGGACAACGCCATTTGGTAGATGCGCTACTTATAGGTCTACTATCTAATGGTCACATTTTGCTAGAGGGTGTCCCGGGTCTAGCCAAAACTCTTGCGATTACAACACTTTCGCAAGCGGTGGATGGTTGTTTTTCACGCATTCAGTTTACACCCGATCTTCTTCCGGCAGACCTTGTAGGTACGCTAATTTATAGCCAAAAGACAGAGGAGTTCTCTGTAAAAAAAGGCCCAGTGTTTGCAAACTTTGTGCTAGCCGATGAGATTAACCGTTCTCCGGCAAAGGTGCAGAGTGCACTGCTAGAGGCTATGCAGGAGCGTCAAGTAACTATTGGTGACACAACATATCCGCTACCACAGCCATTCTTGGTAATGGCAACCCAAAACCCGCTAGAGCAAGAGGGTACATACCCACTTCCCGAGGCACAGGTCGACCGTTTTATGCTTAAGGTAAACATCTCATACCCAAAGAAAGAGGAAGAGATGTTGATTATGCGTCAAAATATGTTGGGATCTGCCTTCCCAAAGGCGTCAAAGGTTGTTAAACCCGAAGATATTATTAGAGCTAGAGAGGTAGTTAACTCGGTATATATGGACGAGAAGATCGAGAGATATATTGTCGATATAATCTTTGCTACTCGCTCGCCGCAGGACTATAAGCTTGACAAGCTCCAGAGCCTAATTAGCTATGGTGGCTCGCCTCGTGCAACCATTTCGCTAGCAAAAGCAGCTAAGGCATATGCATTTATTAAGCGTAGGGGTTATGTAATTCCCGAAGATGTGCGTGCAGTTGCTTATGATGTACTTCGCCACCGTGTGGGGCTAACATACGAGGCCGAGGCCGAGAACATCACTAGCGAAGATGTAATAACTGAGATTCTAAACGCAGTAGAGGTACCATAAACTAAGAGGCTGTTATGGTTGAGAACGAGATACTAAAAAAAGTACGCAAGATAGAGATAAAGACCAGAGGATTATCAAAAGATATATTCGCTGGTCGCTATCATAGTGCATTCAAGGGGCGTGGTATGTCCTTTAGCGAGGTGCGTGAGTATCGCATAGGCGATGATATTCGAGATATCGACTGGAACGTAACGGCACGTAGCCGCTCGGCACACATCAAAACCTATGAAGAGGAGCGTGAGTTAACTATGATGCTTATGGTCGATGTTAGTGGGTCGCAATCTTTTGGTTCTACCGACAAGCTAAAGCGTTGGCTTATGACCGAAATTTCGGCTGTACTTGCTTTTTCGGCTTCGCAAAATAACGATAAAATAGGTTGTATTCTTTTTAGCGACAAAGTCGAAAAGTATATACCACCCAAAAAGGGTCGTAGCCACATTTTGCGAATTATTCGTGAGCTTTTGGAGTTTCAGCCCCAAAGCCCTGCTACCGACATAGGGCAGGCACTACGCTTTATGACCAACGTTATAAAGAAACACTGCACCGCCTTTGTAATTTCGGACTTTATAGACCTTACCCCCTCTAACAAGATACGCTATGAGGATGCTCTCAAGATCTCTTCGGGCAAGCACGACTTGGTAGCAATTAGGCTATGGGACCAAAGAGAGGCTATTTTGCCCGATGTAGGTATTATTGAGATGCAAGATGGCGAGAGTGGCGAACGTGTGTGGCTCGATAGCTCTAGTGCCAAGGTGCGAGAGAGTTATAACCGCATGTGGCAAGAGCGTAGCTTTGCTATCGATAACGCTTTTTTGCGCTATCGCATCGACAATGCACTTATCTCTACCGATGACGACTATGTAAAGAGCCTAATGAAGCTCTTTAAACAAAGATAAATGTTGTTAAATATATGAGACACCTATATATATTATTAACCGCTTTGGTGTTATCGCCAATTTCTCTGTTCTCACAAGATGAGAGCAGAGTGCCTGTTATTACAGCTAAACTTAGCCCCGATACAATTATGATTGGGGATAGGTTCTTTATCGATATTACTATCGAAAAAGATATGTTGCAAATAGTAGAATTTCCAGAGTACGAGAATAATAAAATGAACGAGGTAATGGAGATAATCTCTACCTCGCCCATTGATACTCTCGAAAAAGATGGTCGCAGGCTAAAGCTATTTCGTCGTTATGAACTAACCTCGTTTGATGAGGGGGCATATTCGCTAGAGCGTTTCCCAATGCTATATGCCGATAAGAATGTGGTAGATACTATCTTCTCGACAGATGAAATGAACTTGTTTGTTAATACCTTTGAGATTGACACCCTTAAGCATCAAATTGTCGACATTAAAAAGCCCATCGACACCCCTATAACCTTTGCCGAAATAAAAGATAAACTTTTGTGGGGATTGTTAATTGCTGCCCTAGTTGCATTGGCTATCTACCTATATTTAAAATATCGCAAAAATAAGCGTGTACAAGAAGACACTAGGCCTAGCGAGCCATTCTACATTACTGCTTTGCGTATGCTAGAGAGCCTAAAAGCCAAAGATTTGTGTGCTAAGGGTGACTACAAAGCACACTATACCTGCCTTACCGACATTGTGAGGGAGTATATGGAGTATCGCTACCAAATTGCAGCCATGGAGATGACTTCGGACGAGGCTCTTGCGGCAGCAAAAAAAGCAAAAATTTCGGGCGAAGATTTAGAATTATTGGCAACTTTGTTCGAGATTTCAGACCTTGTTAAATTTGCAAAGGCTACACCATCGCAAGATGATAACGCTGCATCCTTTAACGCTGCCTATCGCTTTATTGATAGAACAAAGCCTATGCCTATGGAGCAGGCCGAGGGCGAAAGTGAGCAAACAAACGATGTAGAAAAAAGTTAAGAAGTGATGAGAAGATATATTATATTATTGATATTGACTGTGGCATCGCTTGCTTGTTATGGGCAAAAAGAGCGATCGGCCATTCGTTCGGGTAATCGCCTATACGAAAAGGGCGACTATCCTGCTAGCCAAACCGAATATTTGCGAGCACTAGAGATTAACCCCAAGAGCCCAGAGGCTCGTTTTAATATGGGTGATGCTCTTTATAAGCAGGAGCGTTATAGCGATGCTGCCAACATATTTGGTTCGATGGCACAAGATTCGCTATTGACCGATGATATGCGTGCAAAGAGCTACTATAATTTGGGAAATAGCCAAGTTAAGGAGCGCAAGCTAAAGGAGGCAATCGAGTCATACAAGAGTTCGCTTAGGATAAAGCCCGACGACAAGGAGACTAAGTTTAATCTTGCCTATGCCAAGAAACTCTTGAACGAGGACGAGAATCAGGATCAGAACCAAGATCAAAATCAAGACCAGAACCAAGATCAAAACGAGGATCAGAACCAAGATCAAAACAAGGATCAAAATCAGGATCAGAACGAGGATCAAAACAAGGATCAAAACGAGGACCAGCAAGATCAAAACAAAGATAACCAAGATAAAAATAACGACAAACAAAACCAAGACCAGCAAGATCAAGGAGACGATAACAAAGACAACCAAGACCAGCAAGACCAAAACAACGGCGACAACGAGCAAAATGGTCAAGGTGAGCAGCCCTCTGGCGAGCCACAAATGAGCGAACAAGAGGCCGAGCAGCTACTTCAAGCTTTGCAAGCGGGCGAAGACAAAACCCAAGACAAAGTAAACGAAAAGCGTGCTAAGGGTGTAGTCGTTAAATCAAAAAAGAATTGGTAACAACTTTTTATATGGATATTATAAGATTTGAATCACCAAAGATATTGTGGTTGTTAGTGCTACTTTTGCCAATGATTGCACACTACATATATAAATTACGTAGTGGCATGGCTACCACCAAAATATCTACAACGCAATCTCTTGCGTCAATACCCAAGGGAACGAAATACTATTTTCGTCACCTTCCGTTTGTCCTAAGAGTGGCTGCCACTGCGCTTATTATAGTTGCAATGGCTCGCCCACAGAGCGCCCTCGACAACCAAACAATATCTAGCGAGGGTATCGATATTGTGCTTGCAATGGATATATCGAGTAGTATGTTGGCTCGTGACTTTAAGCCCGACCGCATTACTGCTGCCAAAGAGATGGCAACACAGTTTATACTCGATCGCCGAAGCGATAGGCTTGGGCTTGTGGTGTTTGCTGGCGAAAGCTATACACAAGTACCACTAACGAGCGACCACACAACGCTAATCAACCTTTTGGGCGAGCTCGAAAGTGGTATAATTGACGATGGTACTGCAATTGGTAATGGACTAGCTACGGCTGTTAGCCGCCTAAAAGAGTCATCGGCAAAGAGCAAAGTAGTAATTCTGCTTACCGATGGTGTTAATAATAGTGGGCAAATTGCACCCCTTACAGCTGCCGAAATTGCCAAAACATTTGGTATAAAGGTATATACAATTGGTGTGGGTACTAATGGTACGGCTCCCTATCCAACGCTCGATATGTGGGGTAACACTAGCTTTGTGCAGGCAAAGGTCGAGATAGACGAAAAGATCTTGCGCCAAATATCGCAAATGACAGGGGGCGAGTATTTTCGTGCTACCGATAACGATAAGCTAGCACAAATTTATGAGCAGATTAACGAGCTAGAGAAGAGCAAGGTCGATATAGAGAGCTATACGCTTTATAGCGAGGAGTATTTAATTTTTGCTGCCGCTGCTCTTGCCCTACTGTTGGTTGAGTTATTAACCCGATATCTATATCTAAGACAGATACCATAAATAGAGTTTTGCTATGTTTCAATTTGCACAGATAGAGTATCTATATTTGCTACTTATATTGCCACTACTTTTGGCACTATACATATATATTCGCCACCGCTATCGCCGCTCTATGGAGCGTTTTGCAGCTAGCGGTATTCGTTCACAAATTATGCCCGAGGCAGCTTGGGGCAAGACACGAGATAAATTTATTCTCATTTCGCTAGCTATAACAATGCTTGTAGTGGCACTTGCTCGCCCACAGATGGGGGCAAAGCTACGAGAACAAAAACGCAAAGGAGTCGAAGTAATCTTTGTGGTTGACGTGTCGAACTCGATGCTAGCCGAGGACTTTAAGCCTAGCCGACTAGAGCGCACCAAGTATGCTATATCGTCGCTACTCGACAGATTGCAGGATGACCGCATAGGTATGGTTGTGTTTGCGGGCGATGCCTTTGTGCAGCTACCCGTTACATCGGATTTTGTGGCAGCCAAGAGTTTTATTTCGCACATTTCGCCCGATATGATTCAGAGCCAAGGAACCGACCTCGAAAAGGCTCTTCGCACAGCAGCTCGTTCGTTCTCGGCACAAAGTGACAAGAGTAGGGTAATGGTTGTAATTTCTGACGGAGAGAATCACGAGGGCAGTAGCGAGAATATTGCCGACGAAATTGCCAAGAGCGGAATCGTAATCCACACCATTGGTATTGGTACTCCCGAGGGTGCTCCGCTATCGATTGGGGGCGAGATGCTCAAAGACCAAGAGGGCAATATGGTAGTTACCAAGCTAGACGAAGAGGCGCTGCGTGGCATTGCTGTGGCTACTGGTGGTAGCTATATTCGTGCTACTAATCGTTCGCTGGGGCTAGACGAAGTGGTAGCCCAAATTCGCTCTATGGAAGAGCAGGAGTTTTCGGCTATGCAGTTTGACGAATATAACGAGCAGTTTTATTACCTGCTTGCTGTGGCACTTTTGTTGCTTGTAATCGAGGGTACTATCCTTGAGCGCAAAAATAGATTTATTGCAAGATTAAGAATTTTTAACAAAAATAGTAAATAGTTAGATGAGACGTTTTTTTCTGCTTTTAACAATCTTCTCGCTGGCTCTTTTAAGGCTTGAAGCACAAACCTCTTTCACCGTAGAGGCTCCTCGTGTGGCAGCCCTAGGTGAGCCATTTCGTGTGGAGTTTGTCCTGAGTGGCGAGCCCGATGATTTTGTTGCTCCCGATTTTGGTAGCTTTGAGGTAATTGCTGGGCCATCCATATCGCAGGGTAGCTCTGTGTCGATAATTAATGGAAAGACAACACGTAGCTTTTCGGTTACATATACATATGTGCTGCTTGCCAACCAAACGGGTAACCAAACCATAGGGTCGGCTAAAGCCGAGGTTGATGGCAAGAATTATTCTACCAAACCATATCCCGTTGAGATTGTGAACGAGCGTAAATCGCCGCAATCAAACCAATCTGGTGGTTCTTCGCAAAGGGTCGCTACGCTTGCCAAAGATGACATTCTAATGCGCTTTGTGGTTAACAAAAATAACGTTTATCGTGGCGAGGCAATTGTTGCCGACCTAAAGCTATATTACAGAGCCCAAGTAGTTGGTTTCGAAGGTTTCAAACCACCTGCGTTTAACGGCTTTTGGACACAAGAAGTGCAACTAGAGCCGGGTCAACCATCTACACGAGAGACATTTGATGGCAAAATTTATGATGTTGCAACAATCAAACGCTATATTCTATTTCCGCAAAAGAGCGGAACACTAGAGATTGAACGCATGGACGCTACTCCTATTGCTCGCATTGCAATGGGCTCATCTAGCGGTGGTGGTTCACTTTTTGATAGCATGTTTGGTGGTGGTCAAAGTGTGCAGGATATTCCTCGTAATGTTTTCTCTTCGCCAGTTAAGATAACGGTAAAAGAGTTGCCATCTGCTCCTGCTTCGTTCTATGGTGCTGTGGGTGATTTCTCTATGACAGCACACATGAGCCAAGACGAAATATCGGCTAATTCGGCTGCAAATATAACTCTTAGAATTGAGGGAACAGGTAACCTTCCGCTAGTTACGACCCCAAAAATTGGGCTGCCAACTAGCTTTGAGCAGTACGATACCAAGAGCTCAGACGATATGGCTGTTTGGGGTGGTTCGATGCGTGGTCACAAGCAGTATGAGTATCCGTTTATTGCTAGAGCCGAGGGTAATTTTGATATTGCCCCCGTGCAATTCACATATTTTGACCCCGCAAAAGGCGAATACAAAACCCTATCATCACAACCATTCAAACTAAACGTTGGTGCCGATGGTAGCTCGGCTAGTACTTCGGACTTGGCGGTTGTTAGTGGAGTTACTAAGCAAGAGCTTAAGATACTCGATAGCGACATCAAGCACATATTTACCGAGATTGGCGATGTTGAATCATCTAACAGTTTTGTTATTTCTAGCCCAATATATTGGTTGCTTTATGCGCTATTTATTGCAGTCTTTGTGGGTGCGCTAGTATATTTGAATCGCCGTATCAAGCAAATGCGTGATATGGTAGCCATGCGTAATAAGCGTGCAAACAAGGTAGCTCTCAAGAGGCTTAAAACAGCACGTGGCTTTATGCTAGAGGGGCGCACAAACGCTTTTTATAGCGAGATGATAAAGGTAATTATGGGCTATATTGGCGATAAGCTAAATATAGGCGTTTCGGCTCTAACCAAAGACCGCATACAAAGTGAGCTAACATCGGCAGGTGTTGCTAGCGAAGATGTTGACCAGCTACTTAAAATTCTTTCGGATTGTGAGTATTCGCAGTATGCCCCCACCGAAGGAGTGCAAATGGCAACTATCTACCAAAGCATGCTTGATTTGATTGGGCGCATCGAAAATTCCCTAAAAAAGTAAACATCCATAAATATGAGAAAGATATTTTTTATACTATTACTGCTTTTGCCATTTTCGCTATCGGCACAAGATAGCCCAGTAGAGCAAACATGGCAAGAGGCAAATAGCGCATATAGCGAGGGGGATTACTCTCGTGCTCGCCAGCTATATAATTCGATACTAGAGCAGGGTGTACACTCTAGCCAAATATATTTTAATATTGGCAATAGCTACTATAAGCAAGACTCGGTAGCACAAGCAATTGCAGCTTATATAAAGGCAGAGAAACTAGACCCATCTAACGAAAATATTATTCAGAATTTGGCTCATGCCGAAGCTTTAACCAAAAACCGAATAAATGCACTGCCCGAGTTTTTTGTTACTCGTTGGGTACGCTCGCTAGAGGCTAGTGCAGGTTCTAATGGTTGGGCTATCATTGCAATAGTTAGCTTTGGTATTGCGCTACTTTCGGTTATGCTATACTTGCTTACCTCTAAGGTTGTGTTGCGCAAGGTGGGCTTTAGCTCGGCAATTGCACTCTTGGTTATAACGGCTTTGTCGCTAAATTTCTCTTTTTCACAAAAAAAGGAGCTTACAGCCTCGGGTGATGCAGTGGTGCTAAGTAGTGCAGTAGCAGTAAAGGGCTCACCAGATAATGGCGCAAAAGAGCTATTTATTCTTAACGAAGGTGCACGAGTAAAGATTACCGAGAAAATAGGTAGCTGGTGCGAAATTAAACTAGCTAGTGGTAATAGCGGTTGGGTAGAATTGCATACA
>CAYJIL010000053.1:0-15583 GCA_964370235.1 uncultured Rikenellaceae bacterium
GAATTTATGGATGTCATAGCCTTCTCTAAATCCAATTTTTTGAGAGATCATTAATCGTATGATATAAAAATTAATAAACTTATTTTTGACCCCACTATTTACAACTAACAAGTATCTTGTTTAAATATTGTTTTTACTAGGTAGCGGTAGTTAGAAACCAGTAATCACAGCTTTTATAAAACTACCAAATCAAATGCGCCACACTTCTCAAGGGAGAAATGTGGCGCATCTTGTTTATTTATCGTAGATATTATTTCTTATCTATTTGTTGCATAAAGTCTCTTTGGCTCTTTAGAATGTTACGAGATTGAAGAACCATTGTCTTAGTCTCTGTAAGCATTGTTAGGTAAAGAAGAGTACATCTAGTTGGAGTCGAAGAGTTAGAATCTTTAACTCGGCGTACTTGCTTCTTAGTAGCCTCTGCAATAGCCTCGAAAAGCTCATCACGCATTGTGAATATCTCTTCTACGTGTGCGTAGTTGCCATTGTTAAGAGTTTTCTCGATGTTGTCGAAGATTTGCTCAACAAGGTCGTTAATCTCTTTTAGCTCGCTCACCTGCTCACGAGATTGACCCTCGTGGTTGTTGTTGATGTGCTCATAAGCTGGGTGAGTGATGTGCATAAGTGCTTTTGTCACCTCTGATAAGTAATCTACAGTTTGAACATAGAAATGCGCTACCTCGACGTGGTTATCCTGAAGGATGCGAAGCGTATTAACGATATTTGTTTTGCGAGTGCGTGCCTCTTTATATAGTTTGTCACTCTCGCTAGCCATAGCCTTAAGTACCTTGCGGTTCTCTTTTGATAGAGCTACTAGAGTGCGGCTATAAATGCGATTAACATCGTTGATAACACCACCAATCTCTGCATTGAATGCTGTGATAACCTCTGGAACACTCTTGCCCGAGATTTGATCTATTGTAGTAACCGTTGTAGACTCAAGCTCGCTATCATCTTTCTTTTTCTTTATAAAGTTACTCTTAATTGCAATATAAAGTGTTAGAGTTACAATGATAACTGTTGCAATCCAGCCACCCCAAATTAGTAGAGTAGACACGATTAGCGCAATTGTAAAGCCCGAGAAAGCAGTTAGGAACCAACCTGCAACTACTGTCATTACACCTGTAATACGGTAAACAGCACTCTCACGACCCCATGCTCTATCGGCTAGAGACGAACCCATTGCAACCATGAATACTACATAAGTTGTAGATAGTGGTAGCTTGTACGATGTAGCAATAGAGATAAGGATAGATGCAGCAGTAAGGTTTACAGTTGCACGAATAAGGTCATAAGTAGCATCTGTGCGCTCCTCTGCCGAAAGTGGCTCAAAACGGCTCTCGATAGCACGCTGGATAAACATTGGAGTTATCTTTGTGTAACCATTGTTAACAGCAATTGCACCACGTACAATACCACGAGATATGAATGAAGAACCAAAACGCTCTTGACCCTCGTTCTGGTCAGATAGGTCAAGCTCAGTTTTTGTTACTTTCATAGCCTTCTTCGAGAAGAATAGCGTAAGTACCATGATAACACCAGCCGCTGCAAGAATCAAGAAGTTTGCTTTTGCAGGCTCTGCAAGTGCACCCATCATAATGTTAGCACCACCAGCTGCCTGTGATAGCTTGTATGACTCCATACCTGCCAAAGGCACACCAATAAAGTTTACTAGGTCGTTACCCGCAAATGCAAGAGCAAGCGAGAAAGTACCTGCAAGGATAGTGATTTTAAGGACACTAACCTTAAGTGCCGCAAGAATATATAGGAATGCCGATGCTGCTAGCCAAATAATTAGAAGAGCAGTCATTGTGTTATCCGAGATCCATGCAGTTAGCTCAGCAGGAATAAGACCCGAGTTCTTAAGACCTTTGAAGATAGAGAAGTAGATGATACCTGCAAAAGAGATACCACACCACAACGCACCAAAGCGAGAGAACACTTTGTGGAAACGGAATGAGAAAATAAGACGTGAAATGTACATGAATATCGCACCAAAGGCAAACGACAGCACTACCGATAGTAGAATAGCCGAGATAATAGCCATTGCTTTGTTTGAGTTGATAAACATAGACATATCTGTAATTAGATATGCTGGATCAACAGCAATACGGTGTAGTGCAATACCTACAGCAGCACCCAAAAGACCAAATACCATAGATACAGTTGTCGAAGTTGGTAGACCAAGCGTGTTGAATAGGTCAAGCAGAAGAATATCTCCAACAATCATACCCAAGAACAACATCATAATCTCCTCGAAAGTAAACTGACCAGGATAGAATACTCCGCTACGAGCTACTTCCATCATACCGCTAGAGGTAAGGGTACCTACCAAGATACCTATGGCAGCGATGATAAGAACAGTTCGGCGTGAAGCGATTTTTGAACCAAACGCTGAGTTCAAAAAGTTTACGGCATCGTTAGCAACACCGACAATAATGTCGAAGATTGCCATTATACCGAGCGTAATAACGATAAAAGTCGATAAAGGTGACATAAAAAGAATTTAATATGATTTTTTATTAATTTTCTAATTCTACGCGGCAAAGATAATTCAAAAATGTTACAAAACTGTTACAAAGTTCGAATATTGCCCTTAATGCTAAAAATAAACTCTAATCCACCTCTCTCTCTATTGGCTACAGAGATGGTTCCGCCATGTATTTGAACGGCATTTTTAACGATTGCTAAACCAAGGCCTGTGCCTCCAATTTTGCGAGAGCGACCATTGTCTACTCTATAAAATCTCTCGAACAAATGTGGTAAATGTTGTGGGTCAACACCAATTCCATTGTCGCTAACAGCAAAGTAACACATTCCGTTCTCTACCTTTAGTAGCCTTATGAATATATCTCTTGCACCACTATATGCAACGGCGTTGTCTATAAGGTTACCAAATATTGATCGCACAAGGTATTCGTTACCAATCACTTCGACTTTGTCGCTAATTGTTGACTTAATTCTTATTCCCTTGTCTGCAACTTCGAGTGCTGCACTTGCAATATTTTCTTCGATTATAGCCTTAACCTTTAGCGGTTCCATTTGGTAAGAGATATTACCCTCTTCCATTTTTGCAACCTCAGACACATCTTTTAGCAATCCAATCAGACGATTTGATTGCTGTAAAGATTTCTCAAGAAACTGTGTTCTAATCTTTGGATCGATTTCGGGATTTTGTATGATTGTTTCTAAATAACCATGAATTGCGCTAATTGGAGTTTTTAGCTCGTGGTTAATATTGCTGGTAAGCTGTCGCTTGATGCGTATAGTTTCACGGTGGTGGTGTAGCGAACTTTCGTGCTCTTGCTCAATGACATCGAGCGATTGACGTAGCCTGCGCATCATCAAAAAGCCCAGAATGCTCATTAGGATTGTTACACCAATAATAAAAATAACGAATAGGCCAGTAGATTCTACTATTCTATTAAATGATAGGCTATATGGCTGGCTTGACCTAAAAACATAGTCGTCTACCTTTGTAGCACAAAATAGCTGAAAATCTGAATCTGCCGCACCTATTGGCCCTACCCAGTAACCTAGCCCTGTCTTTTTTGCATCGATAAACTCTCCTCGTGTAGATATGTTGCTAGTATCGCCCAACTCACCAGCGCTACTATATATAATAGAGCCGTTAAGGTCTACTAGCGTAAATGTGATGGGCTTGCCATCCCAATGTTGACTGTTAATATAACTATCGATGTTGTCGCCTCGGCTATGAACATCTGCCACACGCAAGTTGAACTGGTGTAGATAGTTTTCTTGTAATTTGCGATCGTAGGCGGTTTCACGATAGAAGTCTACCGACACAAAACACACTACTAGTACCCAAATAAATATTAAAAGCAGGACAATTGGACTCTTCTTATAGGAGAGTTTAGTCCTCAAATCCGTAACCATAGCCCTGTCTTGTTACAATATGTTCGCCATATTGCTTTATTTTTTTGCGTAAGCGTGTAATGTTTACGTCTATTGTTCGGTCTAAGACAATTACCTCGTCGCTCCATACTTTCATTAATATGTCTTGGCGAGTGAAGATAATGTTTTTGTTTTGTAGGAATAGAGTAAGTATATCAAGCTCTTTTCTTGTAAGCTGAATGAGCTCGCCATCGAGCGTACAGCTTTTTTTGTTAAGGTCGATAACAAGCGTTCCATACTCGATTAATCGCTCCTCGCTGCCTTTTGATTGCATAGGCTTCGAACGCTTTAACACGCTCTTAACTCTGGCAACAACCTCACGAACCGAGAATGGTTTTGTAATGTAGTCATCGGCACCAATAGTAAAACCTGCAATTGTGTCGTCTTCGCCACCCTTTGCGGTGCAAAATATAATGGGTACGTGTGCTGTTTTTTCGTCCTCTCTCACAATTTGAGCCATTCTAAAACCACTCATTTGCCCCATCATAACATCAAGTAAGATTAACGAGTAATCTGCAATTGATGTTCGAAGAGCCTCCTCGGCGCTATTTACAGTATCAACAACAAAACCCTCTATCTCTAGGTTGAACTTTAAGATTTCGCATAACGACTCCTCGTCATCTACTACAAGTATTCTATGTTTCGACATAATTAATTATTTTTTACTTTACAAATATAGATAAACTTTACTGCTCATATCAAGCCCATATCAATGATTTAATATAATTGTAATAGCAACGGTGTGCCAATGGAGTGTCTATTTGGTTACAATACGAAGAACTTTTTTTGTTAAAAAGAAATCTTCGTTAAAGAACGATGAAATATCGTGTAGCTCGACAGTGGCAATATTTTTGTATGGCTTAACACCCTCTTTAATCTCTTGGTCGAGGTCGCCACCTTTTAAATATAGTATCGAACCGCCTGCCTTTAGCTTGGGCATAGCCCATGGCATGAATGCCGATAGCGAGGTAACAGCGCGCGAAACTACATGGTCGCACACAACGCTCACTTGTTCGGCACGAGAGTGGTGTGCCTCTATGTTTGTTAGGCCTAGTTGCGATGCAATATCTTTAACAACCCCAATCTTTTTACCAATCGAATCAACCATAACAAACTTGGTGTCGGGAAACAATATTGCAAGTGGAATACCGGGGAATCCGCCACCACAGCCAATATCCATAACCACATCGCCAGCCTCAAAGCTATGCACCTTTGCAATTGCCATTGAGTGTAGAACATGGTGTAGGTATAGGTTGTCTGAATCTTTTCTTGAGATTACGTTTACCTTTTGGTTCCACTCTATATATAGGTCGTATAGCATATCAACCTGCTCTATTTGCTTAGGGCTTAGGTTGTCGAAATAGCCATGAATCACACTTGATGTTATCATAATATCTTGTCGTTGTTTAAAATCTCGTTAAGTAATTTCTTTGCACGGTAAAGGTGTGTTTTTACTGTGCCAATGGGCATAGATAGCTCGCTAGCAATCTCCTCGTAGCTAAGCCCCATAAAGTAGCGTAGCTCTATTATTTTGCGATATTTACCCGGCAGAGCCTCAATTTCGGCCTCTACAAAATTGCGTCTCTCTTTTGCAATAATTGCCTCCTCGGGGCTTTCGCTCATTGCCATATCGCCATACTGTACGCTAGAGTCCATATCTACGATATTGCCTCTCACTCCGCCTCGTCGTGTGTAATCTATGAAAGTATTGCGTGCTATGGTCGTAATCCAAGAAGAGAATTTGTAGCTGCAATTATATGATTTAAGGTTTATGAATGCCTTGATAAAGGTCTCCTGCATTAGGTCGTGAGCATCGAATTCGTTGCAGCGATAGCGAATGAATACCGCCATTACGCTCTGGTGGTAGTGGCGAAATAGCTGCGCAAAGCTAGCTCTATCGCCCTCTAGCGATAGCTCAATTAGCTCTTGATCCGATTTGCGCTCTATAGCCATAGCCCACGGTTTGGTTTAACTCTGCGTATAATGCTTAGTACTAAATTATCTATAAATATGAATATGTCTGATAGCAGGTAGGTGATGTAGGGAACTTTTATTCCAGTACGCTTAGATAGCCCACGAGCTACCAATATCATTATTGCAAAACGAGCCACTACAATAGACCCTGCTGCAATGTATAAAGGCATTTGCTGCATCCATAGTAGCATGCCAATCGATAGCCAAAACATTAGGCTCGAAATCGAATGCACTGCCGAGAACATGCGCACACCCATAGGGTAGTATCGGCGAGAGTAGCTGTTAAATTTGCGGCTTTGATACCACTTCGATAGCCCTTGGGTGCGATCTTTAATGTGAACGGCTGCCTGTGGGTTCATAATTACCGAACAGTTATCGATTTTGCCCTTTAGTCCTTGCACAAACAAATCGTTATTGCCACCATTATATCTAAGGTAGTTTCTAAACCCTCCGCTGCCAAAAAACATTTTTGTTGTATAACCCATGTTGGTTGCACTTTGTGCCATGTATGGTTTTTGTGCTACTGCACAGCTTAGTGTTATAAACGACTCGGTTGTTTCGATTGCTCGGGTAATTTGGTTGAGGATGCCTTTTGCATAGGCTCTATATCCAACACCACACACCAAACTATTTTCGCTAATAAAGCCACTAGCCATAAAGCCTAGCCATTTATCGCTAGCAACATAGCCCGATGGCTCTGTTAAAATAACGTTAGGGTAGCGTGCAGCCTTTAGCCCCACTGTAATAGCTAGTTTTTGTGTGTGAGTAAATTTACCATCTCGCTTAATGCGAGTGAGGTATAGCTGGCTATTTTGGCTAGCCATAATATCGAGCATGCTGATAGAACGCTCGTCCTCGGGGCTATCGTGCACTACAATAACCTCGAAATTACCCTCATATTTTTGGTTTAAAAGAAGTGGAATACCGTTTTCGATGTAGTCGAGATCATCGCCAACAACTACAACAACAGATACATCGGCACATTTGCCACTCTCTTGCGCCCCTAGGCGGTCGCTAAAACGATAGCCAACCACTTTTGTAAAGCGAAAAAGATAATAATAAAGGAATATAACAAAGCTAACACCTAGCGTGCCAATGGCGCATGCCACCTCAAAAGATATATTATAGTTAATGTTCACCAACCTAAAATTTTAATAGCCCAAATCTATAGGCAAAACAAATACAAATATAGTTAAATTTAGTGTAAAGGTCAAAGTTTAAAATGAAAATAGTACCTTTGCTACAAGAAATAGTGCAATTATTATGAATCAAAATAAAATAGAATCTCTAAAAGAGAGATGTTTAAGTTCGAGCCGAATTTCATCGCAAGATGCACTTGAGCTTTTTGAGCTTCCACTCGCCGACTTATCACAAATAGCAACTGCCAAAAAACAGGCTGCAAGTGGTGATAAGGTGTTTTATATCAGGAATTTTCATGTTGAGCCCACAAATATTTGTAGGTTTCACTGCAAGTTTTGTTCATATCGCAAGGGAGCAGGCGACCCCATGTCGTGGGATACTTCGCTAGAGGAGATTCGCAAAACAGCTGCCTCTTACTCATCAAGCGATATACAAGAGGTGCACATCGTTGGTGGTGTTCACCCCTCGCACACCCTAGAGCACTATGCTCAAATTATTTCAACCATTAAAAGGGAACTTCCCAGCGCTACGATAAAGGCATTTTCTGCCATCGAACACATACACATGGCAAACATATCCTCGATGAGCTATGCCCAAGAGTTAGCCTACCTAAAGGAGCACGGCATGGGGAGCATAACGGGTGGTGGTGCCGAAATTTTTGCACCTCGAGTACGAGAGCAAATTTGTGCCGACAAAGCAACTGGCGAGCAATATCTTCAGCTACATCGTGCAGCGCATGAGCTAGATATTAAAACCAATGCCACAATGCTATATGGCCACATAGAGACTCATCAAGAGAGGATAGATCATATGAGCCAGCTACGTCAACTACAAGATCAAACAGGTGGTTTTAATGCATTTATACCTCTAAAGTTTAGATCAAAAAATAACCCTATGTCACACCTTGGCGAAGTGTCAATTGTTGATGACATGAGAACACTTGCTATTGCTCGCATATTTTTGGATAATATACCACACATTAAGGCATATCACCCAATGTATGGTGCTGCCACAACCGAAATGGCGCTTATGTTTGGTGCCGATGATATTGATGGTTCGCTAGAGGATACCACCAAAATTTACACTATGGCAGGTGTAAAGAGCGATGCCATGACACAAGAAAAGCTAATTGCCCTAATCCAAAAAGCAGGATATACCCCCACTCTTAGAGATACGTTTTATAATAGCTTGTAGTCTATTGTATAATATACTAATTGCCCTCCCAAAAAAGTCATTGTAACTTTGGGGGGGGCATATTTTTTGTTGTTATACTATTTATAGAAATTACGACGTAGCCAACGTGGTAGCATCACAGCGCCTATGGCTAGGTAGGGGTAGTAGGTTATTAGCCTCCATATTAGCGCAAGAACGGCAGCTACTCCAATCTTTAAACCCGGATCTACGGGTATGAAATCGCCCAAATACTCCTTGAACAAATACTCCGAAAAACCACTACCACCGGGAGTTGGCATAACTAGCATCATTATCCACATAACAAGCTGACGAGCAAATAGTAGTATGTGATCAGAAAACCCAAAAAATGCCAAAATAATGGCGTTAACTACAAAGTATCTGCTACTCCACGATAGAGCCGTAGCAAGTAGCGACTTAAACCAATAGCCAGCCTTTTTTGTGCGTATTTCGCCCGACGACACTACAATGTCGTTACCTGCACGCACAGCCCCTCGGTACCATCTACGAAGAATTGGTAGCCTAAATACCCTAAGTATCACCCAGCGAATGCCCGATGGATTTATGAACAATCCGTAGCTAACAAATATTAGGTAGGCGAGCTTTAGCGAGTAACCCACTAGTGCAAAGGTAATGATAGAGGATTGCATTCCGCTACTAATGTTAAAAAGAGCATCGCCCCCTACAACAAATAGTAGTAGCGGAAACATTATAATAAAATAGAGTTCGTCAAAAAACGAGGTTAATAGCACAATTGCCGAGCTCTTGCCCACAGCAAGCCCCTCTTTGTGCACATATATTATAGCAAAGCTAGTACCCCCAATTGCCGAGGGTGTAACGGCAGAGGTAAACTCCCACAACATAATAATGCGGAATGCTTGCATCCAGCTCAGCTTGCCATCGGATAGTACTTTAATGCGAATAATATAACCCAAATCTCGCCCTACCATAAATAGTAGAGCAACAAACAACCACCATAGCGACCCCCATGTGAAGTGTATCTTTGAGAAAACATCACCGCTAGCCTCGTTTGCTATCATGTACACTACAACCCCAAGTCCTATAAGAATAGGATAAATCATGTTTTTGGGGCTAATTTTGTTGAAGCTGTTTTGTGACATTTACCATACTATATTTGTGATAGCCAAAGGTACAATAAAAAAATATAACTACGAAATAGCTTTACACATTATATATGTGGTTGGTATAGTTTGCTTTGCTTGCTTGTGGGGCGAGTGGTGTGCCTAGGGGCACTGGGCTAGCTTTTTTTATGTTCACTACTTGTGGCTTTTGTGTAACTAGCTTAAAATATTTGAATTACATAGGAGTTGTGTTTTTTATAGGGCAATAATAGTTTTGCTCTCTAAAAAAATATGACGTACCTTTGCCACATAATGAGAGAGCTATATAATTACATAAAAGAGAATGCACAGCTATGTGGTTTTGACCTTTGTGGCATAGTGCCTGCTAGTCGCTGCAGTGAGCAAACCACCCGTTTGCAGGAGTGGATTGGCAAAGGTCACCATGCCTCGATGGCTTGGATCGAGCAAAACATCGACAAACGCGAAGACCCTTCGCTCCTTGTCGATGGTGCAAAGTGTGTAATTGTGTGTGGAGTATCATATTTGACAATAAACGAATCGCCTCTCTTGTCGAGTTATGCACTAGGTACCGACTATCACTATGTTATAAAGGATATGTTAACTCGTTTGGCTACTGCAATTGAGCAAAAAGTGGGGCATAGTTTAAACTATCGTGTTTTTTGCGATTCGGCTCCTGTGCTCGAGCGACACTGGGCACAGCAAGCGGGCTTGGGCTGGATAGGCCGCAGCACAATGCTTGTTAATAAAGAGCTAGGTAGTTATGTGCTACTTGGCGAGATAGTGGTTGATTTAGAGCTAGATAAATATGATATCCCTAGCGATTTTAATGGGTGTGGTAGCTGCCAAAAATGTGTAGATAGCTGCCCGTCCAAGGCAATAAGTAGCGATGGAGTAGACTGCCACAAATGTGCAGCATACCTAACCGTAGAGCACCCCGGTGAGTTTACGCCACAACAACAAGAGGTTGTGGCTGCTAGTGCATATGTGTTTGGTTGCGATATTTGCATGCGTGTGTGCCCATGGAACACTGCTGCACGAGCAAGGCTTACTAGCAAAATGAATAGCAAGGCCGAAGATATATTTGCGATTGATATGAGCCTTTTGCCACTATCACTCGATCAGTGGCAAGAGCTAGTAGAGTCGGGCTTTAAGCAGCGTATGCGCTCACGAGCTCCTTTTCGTACAGGTAAAAAACGAATTGCTCGCAATATTGCAGCCCTCAAATCTAGGCAGTAGCTACGTGTATTTACAGCAGTGGAGTAAGTAGCCTAGCTAGCGATTCCTTTAGGTGTTTCGACCCAGAGCGTTGTGCCCAATCCTCTATTCTCACCCTATCGGCTCGTTGTGTGTCTCGTTTGAACTGGCTCTCTAGCTGCTCTGCTATATCACGATCATACATCATGGCGGTAACCTCAAAGTTATCTTCGAAACTACGCACATCCATATTTGCACTACCTACCGATGAGAACACCCCATCGATTGTAATAACCTTTGAGTGCACAAAACCTGCACGGTATAGATATATGCTTACTCCTGCCTCTAAAAGCTCCGATATATATGAGCGTGACGCCCAATGCACAACTTTGCTATCAGAACAGCTTGGCAGTAGTATCTTTACCTTTATGCCACTTAGCGAGGCAACCTTAATTGCTGTCAGTATAGGCTCGTTAGGCAAAAAATATGGTGTCGTAATGTAAATATGGCTAGATGCTTTGGCGATTGCCAAAAAGAAACATTGCATTATTGATGCCCAGTCTGAATCGGGACCCGACGATGCAATTTGCATAGATACATCGCCCACAGCCTTTGTCTGTGGGAAGTAGAGCGATTTATCGTCTAGGCTCTCGCCACTCACAAAATTCCAATCATTATAAAAGATAGATTGTAGTGCACTCACTGCGCCACCTTCGATGCGTAGGTGTGTGTCTCGCCAGTGGCCAATGTGTGGTATCCCCACCAAATACTTGTCGGCAATGTTTACACCACCAGTAAATGCCACCTCGCCATCTATTACAATTATCTTGCGATGGTTGCGATAGTTCACCTTGCTGGTAAAACGATGAAAACGCACGGGCATAAATGCAAAAATCTTTACCCCTGCCGACCTCAATCTTTTTATATAGCTCTCCGATAAACCCCAGCTACCCACATCGTCAAAAATTATACGCACTTCGACACCGCTACTAGCCTTCTCGATTAAGATATCGGCTATGCGTCCACCAATCACATCGTCATAAATCATATAGTACTCCATGTGAATAAAGCGATTTGCTTTGCGCAAGGCACTCAGTATCGACTCAAAGGCATTTGCTCCATTGGTTAGTATATCGACCTTATTGCCGTGTGTGAGTGGTGTACGATTGCTATTTAGCAGTAGTGTAATGGCATCTCTACAAACCCCAACTTCCTCTTTGCTGTGTACAAAGGCGCTGTTTACCTCATATCTTTGTTCGAGCAGTATAGAGCCTAGTGCGGCGCTGTCCTCGTCGCTTTTGCGTTTAAAGAGCTTGTGTTTGCGAAAATTTTGCCCAAAGATCGTATAGAATACCAGCCCTAGCATAGGTAGCAGGGCAATTACCGTAATCCATGTAAGGGTGCGAAGTGGGTCGCGCTTGTCGGTAATGATATTGGTGATGGTTATTACTATAACCGCTACATAAAAAAGCAGCAATATATATAACATCCCCCAAGCAAATTGAGAGACATCATATACCACTAAAGATATAGCTGTTAGAGTCATAGTTTGAGCGAGTTTATCTGCCTGCAAGATAGTAAATTATTCCTCAAATTGCAATAGGGTAGGCTCGCTATCTTTGTCGAGCAGCATATAGCTAGTGGCACCAATCCATTCGCCCAAGATTATTAGCTCCGATGTGTCGTTGAGCCTAAATTTTGTGGGTGTGTGTAGGTGTCCAAAGACAAAGTAGTCGACCTTGTTTTTTTGTGTGTAGTTACGGCAAAATTCGACAATAGGTTCTTGTTCGCCCCTAAAAGTATGCGCTATGTTTTTTGATAGCCTCGAACTCTTTGACCAACCATAACCAGCGGCAGTCATAGTATGTTTGGGTACAAAGTTGCGTGTAAACCAATATGTGAATTTGGCTGTAAGCAAGCAACGAATAATGGCATAGGTGGGGTTTTTGAATAGGTTTACACCTAGCGAATCGCCATGCCCCATCAAATATTTTTTGTCAAATAACACAAATTCTTTGTTGCCCGAGTACACGTTTATGCCTGTGTGGCGCTCAAGCTCGCCCACCATCCACATATCGTGGTTGCCCTTAAAAAAATGCACATCTATGCCGCTATCTTGCACATCTTTGAGTGCTGCCACAATGTCGTCAAAACCATGTGGAAGCTCGCCTTTATACTCAAACCAAAAGTCGAATATATCGCCCAAAAGAAAGAGTGCTCCACCGCCTGCTTGCTCAATCTCTTTTTGGGCAAAGCGAAGAAAGCGAAGAAAGCGATCTGCTCGCTCCCCCGCCTTCCCGTCAAAGTTTAGCCCTAAATGGGCATCCGATGCAAATATATATCGCATACGCTATAATGCTTCTTGGAGTTTACGAAGTAGGTCGTCACCCCATATGTTTTTACCAATAATATCGCCCTCACGAGAGATTAGATAGTTTGTGGGTACACTTCTAACATTAAATGTAACTGCTGCCGAAGATGCTGCTCCGTGGAAATCACACACGTTGATCCATGGTAGCTTTTGATCCATTAGTGCCTTTACCCATGCTGCCTTTGATGTGTCTAGCGATACTTGGAATATCTCGAAACCATCGGTCGAGTATTTGTTATATACATCTAGTAGCTCACGGTTAAGAATATTGCTGTTACCAGCTTGTGCGCTCCAAAAAGTAAGTAGCACGACTTTGCCTTTTAGGTCTGATAGCCTGTGTGGTTTGTCGTACATATCATCTACAACTATATCGGGCATACCCACAGGTGTGTCAGACATAGTGGTTGTTAACATATCTTTAACCTTGTTGCTACTGCTATACTCCTGCACATCTTTCATTAGCGACTTAACGTTAAGCGATGTAGGGTAACGAGACGATAGCGAATCGGCAATTAGCTTGTAGTATGGTAAATCGCCCTCCTCTGAGAAAATGCGAATACCATTTGGCATTTGCTGATATAGAGCCATTAGCGAGGCTAACGAAGTAGGGTTTGTAACCAAAAACTTAATGTTGTTCTGTTTTTGTTCAACATATTTTTTCGAAATTTCAACAAGTAAACCTTTACGTCGCTCATCGTCATCTGCTGCATTATAAAGAGAGTATAACGAGTCAATTTTTAGGTATGTGTTGCTCATGTTTTGGTTTAACTGCTGAACTAGTTCGGAGCCGTGAGAACCCGTAATTTTGTAGTTGCGTACAAAGTTACTGTGTGACTCTACGTTAATATCTTCGCCCGGCTCGACTAGCAGCGACATGTGCTGTGTTCCAACTCTCAAATTAAGGAATACTGGGTCTGTGTTTTTGATAAATTTATATGTAAAATCAAAAGTACCTCTTTTCGAAATTTGGGTCGAATCTATTATCATTTTTGTCCCTAGTGTTAGCTGCTCAAGATAAATCATCTTGTTGCTCTCACACACAAAACTACCACTGATGTTGGCTTTTTTATCTTGGCATGAGCTCATTAACAGAACTGTTGCAGCCGATAAACATACAAATATGCGTCTCATTATATCCCTTTAATTGGTTATTTTAAATGTTAAACGTTACAAAAATAGAATTAATTATTAAAATATGAAAAATATACATACCTTTGCCGTGATATTAGGTGGAAAGATTTGATTGATTGCAACCACATAAAAAAATGCTAAAGCATGGCGTTTAACATACAATCTTCAATTTTTCCTATTTTTTTAAATTACTAAATAATTTTAAAATGGGATTTTTATTCACATCAGAGTCTGTTTCGGAGGGGCATCCAGATAAAATTGCAGACCAAATTTCGGACTCTATTCTAGACGAATTTCTTCGTCAAGATTCATCTTCAAAAGTAGCTTGCGAAGTACTATGTACTACGGGACTTGTCGTTGTTAGCGGCGAGGTAAAGTCTAATGCCTATGTAGATGTTCAGTCTATCACTCGTGAGGTAATCAAGAACATTGGTTACAATAAGTCGGACTATATGTTCGAGGGTGCATCGTGTGGCGTTCTTTCTGCCATTCACGAGCAATCGCCCGACATTAACCAAGGTGTTGAGCGTGCTAGCCAAGACGAGCAAGGTGCAGGTGACCAAGGTATTATGTTTGGTTATGCAAACACCGAGACTGCGCTATATATGCCAGCAGCACTTGAGCTATCACACGCTATTCTAAAGATTCTTGCACAAATACGTCGTGAGGGTAAGGTAATGACCTACCTGCGTCCAGACTCAAAGAGCCAAGTAACGGTAGAGTATAACGATAATGGTACACTAGAGCGTGTGCACACTATTGTTGTATCAACTCAGCACGACGAGTTTGTTAAAGAGAGCGAGACAATGAGCGCAAGCCAAGCCGAAAAAGCAATGGGCGATAAGATTAAGCAAGATGTAATCGACATTGTAATGCCAATGGTTAAGGCTAGGCTAGAGGAGAGCGAAAATAACGCTTTGCTATCTATTATTAAGGATGATTATATTCTTCATGTAAACCCAACGGGCAAGTTTGTGATTGGTGGGCCACATGGCGATACTGGTCTAACAGGTCGCAAAATCATCGTAGATAGCTATGGTGGCAAGGGTGCACACGGTGGTGGTGCGTTCTCTGGTAAAGATTCATCTAAGGTTGACCGAAGTGCAGCTTATGCAGCACGTCACATTGCTAAGAATATGGTAGCGGCAGGTGTTGCAGACGAAATGCTTGTGCAGCTAGCTTATGCAATTGGTATTGCAGAACCAGTGAGTGTTTTTGTTAATACGTATGGTAAGTCGAAGGTGGCTTTAAGTGATGGTGAAATTGCACAAAAAGTAGCGTCACTATTCGATCTTAGACCAGCTAAGATTATCGAGCGTTATGGTCTAAAGAACCCTATCTTTGCACAAACAGCTAAGTATGGCCACTTTGGTCGTACATCATATACAGATACTGTAACTGTATTTGAGAACGAGAAACCTGTTCAAAAAGAGGTAACATTCTTTGGTTGGGAGCGTTTAGATGCTGTTGATGATATTAAAAAGGAATTTAATTTGTAGTTTTACCACTTCCCTCACGGCAGTGAAGGTCATCGGTTAATATACTTCACCCCTTAGCTCACGGC
>CAYJIL010000054.1:0-15379 GCA_964370235.1 uncultured Rikenellaceae bacterium
TAGCCCTTGTTGCCATCGCCCAATAATCTACGATAACTAAGATCAATCCCAATAGCACCAAGTGGTGCCGAAATAAGTATCGACACAACAGCCGTAGTTAGTACTATATTACCACACTCGAGCCCCATGGCTAGTGGTATCGACCCAATTGCAGCCTGCACGGTTGCCTTGGGAACAAACGCAATGGTGCAAAATAGCTTTTCTTTACCACTAAGATTGCCCGTTGAAACCGAAAGCGAAGTACCTATCGACCTAAATATAATTGCCACCAATACAAGTGCAACTACGGCAAACCCTGCTGCCATTGCATAGCCTAAATCTACCGATGAACCCACAAGCGTAAACAGTATAACTTCGGCTCCAACCCACAGTTTTGTGAATTTGGGCGAAATGCGTTTTGCCAACAGAGGGTATTTTATGCATATTGTCGACCCCATCGCCATTATGGCAAGTAGCCCCGACATTGATACGCTACTCTTTATTAGCTCTTCGACCTCGAGCATTAGAAACGATATGCTAATAATTATAAGAAGTTTGATAGTGTCACGCAGGTGTACTTTCATAAAAAAACGAGATACAGCATAACCCACAGCAATACCTAGCAAAAGCCCCAAGACAATTGACACTGGCACTTGCAGTAGTGATGTTGTGCTAATTACCTCGCCTTGGTTCATTGCCAACAGTGCCGAAAAGAGAATAATCACAAACACATCATCTACCGAGCAAGCGGCCATAATCATTTGAGGTATGCTTCTTTGGGTACCTATCTTGCTTTCGATGAGCGATAGCATGCGTGGAACAATAATTGCTGGCGAAACAGCCGCTATAACCGTACCGAGCATTGCGGCCTCAAGCGTAGTGATGCCAAGCAGTGGGGGAGCGAGTAGTGTTATAGCCACAATCTCAAAGATGGCAGGCACAAAACATAGCAATAGGGCAGGGCGACCAACTTTTTTGAGATCACCAACATTGAGTGCAAGCCCCGCTCTTAGCAGAATAATAACTAGTGCAATTTCTTTGAGGTCGGGTGCTACTGTTAGCAGAGGTTGCGAGAGCATATCTGCTCCAAATGGCCCAACTACCATTCCTGCAATTAGCATTCCTAGCAGAGGAGGGAGCTTGAGTTTTGTGAATATATACCCAAATGTGATTCCTGTAATAAGTAGATATGCTAGACTTGTGAGCATTATTATAGCTGTTATTGTTAACTTTATGTATATACAAAGGTATAAAAATATGTTAAATTTAATTTTGTACAATAATTTATATATAAAATAACGTATATTTAAGGGGTTGAAATAAGCAACTCGAACTACTTTTCCTTGATTTTTTTGAAAAATATAGATGTTTGTATTGCATAGTAGCTAAATATTATATATATTTGCATTACATAATAGTGCTAAAACTTAAATATTCTGTCGATGATACATTTAGAGAACATCAACAAAACCTACAACAACGGCTCACCCTTGCACGTGCTAAAAGGTATTGACCTAGACATTCACCAAGGCGAATTGGTGTCAATTATGGGTGCTTCGGGTTCGGGTAAATCTACCCTGCTTAATATTATTGGAATTTTGGATAACTACGACACTGGGCATTATGAGCTAGATGGTCGTACGATTGCCAACCTAAGCGAAACCCAAGCCGCTGCCTACCGCAACGAGTTTATAGGTTTTATTTTTCAATCATTCAACCTAATCAACTACAAAAATGCGATGGAGAATGTTGCTCTTCCGCTATACTACAAAGGTGTATCGAGACGCAAGCGTAATGCGCTAGCACTCGAATACCTAGATAGGCTAGGGCTAAAGGATTGGGCAACACATATGCCAAACGAAATGTCGGGAGGTCAAAAACAGCGTGTCGCAATTGCTCGAGCCCTAATAACAAAACCCAAGCTAATACTAGGCGATGAGCCAACAGGTGCTCTCGATAGTGTTACATCACAAGAGGTGATGGATCTTTTGAGAGATGTAAATGCCGATGGCATGACAATGATACTAGTAACCCACGAACAATCTGTCGCCGACCAAACAAATAAGATAATATATATTAAGGATGGTTTAATTGATAATATTAAAACCAAATAGCTATGAGAGAGCTACTATTAGAGATATATGCCTCGATAGAGCGTAATAAGCTACGTACCTTTTTAACCGGCTTTTCGGTTGCGTGGGGTATATTCATGCTTGTTATTCTGCTTGGTTCGGGTAATGGTCTCAAAAATGGAGTACTATCAAACTTTAAAGGTATGGATGTAAATCGTATGACGGTTTATTCATCACGAACATCGATGCCCTATGCTGGCTACAAAAGCAATAGATTTATAGCCCTCAAAAAAGACGATGCTCCATACATCGAAAAAAATGTAACCAATATAAAAACTGCATCTCCAAGCATGTCTAACTGGGGTAAGAGAGCAGTGTTAGCTGGCAAATATGTGTCGACTAGGCTGTTGGGGGTATCGCCATTTGGGATAACTACTGGTGATATGTCGCTAGTTAGAGGTAGGTTTATATCGGAGAATGATATAAAACAAAATGCCAAGATAGCTGTTGTCGATCAGCAAATAATAGATGCGCTATCGCCCAAAGAGGATATTATAGGACGCACTATTTCGATTGATAAGGTTAACTATTTAGTAGTGGGTGTTAGCAAGAGTAGATATATGGGGAGTAGTGCACAAGTATCTATTCCCATTAGTACCTACATGAATATTTATAGAGAAAATGACTATATAAATAATGTTGACATAGTACTCGAAGATGTTAATACCACAGAGCAATCGCAAGACATCGAAAGGCAAGTAAGAAAATCGATGGCAACCAAGCACTCCTTTAGCCCAGATGACCCTTCGGGAGTATGGATTAATAATAGCTTTGATAACTATTCGGAGGTTATGACCGTCTTTACGGGAATAAACTTATTTGTATGGATTATCGGAATAGGTACTCTCTTGGCAGGTGTAGTGGGAGTAAGTAACATTATGCTTGTTACCGTAAGAGAGCGAACAGCCGAGTTTGGTATTCGCAAATCGATGGGTGCATCACCCGCCTCGCTTGTGCGGCTTGTAATTGTTGAGTCGGTTATGATAACCATAATATTTGGATATATAGGAATGATTTGTGGAGTTGCAGTAATGGAGCTTGTTAATCAGGTGCTTACATCGGGAGCAGCTGGTGGAGGGCAAAGTGATACTACTACAGTAGTATTTCTTAATCCAACACTAGAGCTACCCATCATATTTAGTGCGACCGTAGTTCTTGTTATTGCAGGGGTAATTGCTGGTTATGTGCCTGCAAGGCGTGCTGCACGTCTAAAGACAATAGACGCAATGAGATATAATAAATAGAGAGGAGGAGATATGTTTGATAGCGATTTTTATGAAGAGATTTGGGCTACAATAACCCGCAATAAATGGCGCAGCTTCATGACTGCAATGGGTGTCTATTGGGGTATTTATATGTTGAGTATAATGCTAGGTGCTGGTTTTGGTTTAGAGCGTTCGCTCAAAGGCGAGCTCGATGGTTTTGCAACAAACTCTGCCTTCTTTTACACCAATTCAACTCAGCTACCATATAAAGGCTTTAAGGCAAATAGGTATTGGGAGATGAAGAACGACGATATATCTATAATAAAGCGTGAAGTAGGAGGGATATATGCAATTAGTGGTTTAATTTATGGTAGTTCGCCAAATGTGAGCTATAATGACAAGAAGGGTAACTACTCTTTGCAAGGTTTAATGCCCGACTACTATAAAATTAGCCCAGTAAACCTAATGTTTGGTCGCACAATCAACCAAATTGATATGGATCAAAAACGCAAAGTGTGTGTGCTTGGTGATAGGGTTTACAATGAACTTTTTGGTGATGGAGTCGACCCTTGTGGCCAGCTATTAAATGTTGGTGGGTCGTTCTTTAGGGTAGTAGGTGTAATAAAATCAAACGATGCTATAAGTATAGGTAGTGACCCTGCAAGTACTATAATACTACCTTTTACAACTATTCAGCAGCTTTATAATATGGGTGACAATTTCCACCTTTTGGCAGTGGCTGGTAATGACGATGCCGATATTGTTCCAATGTCAAACGAGATTGAGATGATTGTAAAATCTCGTCACAATATATCGCCCGATGATACTAAGGCTATTGGCGGTTTTAACCTAAAAGAGCAGTTCGATATATTTGCAAATTTGTTTTTGGGCATAAATATCCTAACATGGATTGTGGGTATTGGTACGCTAACGGCAGGAGTTGTGGGTGTAAGTAATATTATGCTGGTGGTGGTGAGAGAGCGCACACAAGAGATTGGAGTTCGTCGTGCACTTGGTGCATCGCCTCGTGCAATCGTAACACAAATTCTGTCAGAAAGCTTTGCACTAACGTTTTTGGCTGGTATGTTTGGGCTTGTTGTAGGTGTTGTAACACTATCTGCTGCCGACGCCTTAATAGGCGATAGCATGGGCGACCATTTTTCGGCACAAGTCACCTTTGGAACAGCAATGATATCGATGATAATTTTGGTTGCTGGTGGCCTGCTAGCAGGTATTATCCCTGCCACAAGAGCACTAGGAGTAAGTGCTGTAATGGCAATTAGAGAAGAGTAAATTATTGTAATAAAAGATAAAACAAAAACCTAAAAAATATGAAGAGAGTATTTAAAATTGCAATGGCAGTTCTGTTTCTGTTATTACTAGTTGGAACTTTTATTTTCCTATGGCAAAAAACCAGACCCAAAGTGGTTGTTTATGACATTGTTACACCCCACACCGACACGCTAGTTCGCTATGCTGTTGCTACGGGTAAACTAGAGCCTCGTGACGAGGTGTTAATTAAGCCCCAAATTTCGGGCATTATCTCAAACGTATATAAAGAGGCTGGGCAAATGGTAAAAGCAGGCGAGGTTATCGCAACGGTGAAGGTAATTCCCGAGATGTCGTCACTTAGCAATGCTCAATCAAATGTTAAGCAGTCGGAAATTACGCTTAACCACGTACAAACTCTATATGACAGAGTTAATAAGCTATACAAAAGTGGCGTTATTGCCAAAGAGGAGTATGATAACTCGTTTGTCGAGCTTCAAAAAGCAAAAGAGAGCCTACAAAACGCAAAAGACAACCTAGAGATTGTACAGAATGGTATAGCTAGTCGTAATGCAGAGCTTAGCAACACACAAATTAGATCTACAATTACGGGTATGATACTAGATGTACCTATAAAGGTGGGTAACTCGGTTATTATGTCTAACACCTTTAACGATGGTACTACCATAGCTTCGGTGGCAGATCTTAGCGATATGATCTTTCAGGGCGAGATTGACGAAACAGAGATTGGTCGCCTGCGAGAGAACATGGAGGTAATAGTGTCGGTTGGTGCACTACCAAATAGCGAGTTTGATGCCAAGCTTGAGTATATTTCGCCAAAGGGTGTCGAGGCTAACGGAGTAGTGCAGTTTGAAATTAAGGCTGCAACACAAATTCCAGATAGTGTAGATATTCGTGCTGGTTATAGTGCTAATGCACAAATGATTATCGACAAGCGTGAGAGTGTAATGGCAGTAAATGAGAGCATTGTGCAGTATGAGGATGGTAAGTCGTTCCTATATGTGCTAGATGATAGTTTGGCTAGTGAGCAAACCTTTACTCGTCAAGACGTAGAGCTAGGTCTTTCGGACGGTATCTCAATTGAAATTATTTCGGGTGTCGACAGCGATACTAAGCTAAGAGGCGCAGTTTCTAACACAGGCCAAAATTAATAGGGTAATGGTAAAAGCATATATAATATCTGCTCTGGCTTTAACGCTCACTTCGGTTGAGTTATTGGCACAAGGGCAGGGGTGGACACTGGAGCAGTGTATCACCTATGCAAAAGAGAATAATATATCAATTCAGCAAAGCGAGCTTCAGGTTAAGCAGCAATCGGTAGAGTATAACACTGCAAGAAATAGCTTTCTACCATCTGTAAGCGCAGATTTGGGTGGGCGCACTAGCTTTGGTCGTGCACAAAATCGCGAGGGTATCTATGATGATAATACCAACATGTCTATGAGTGGATCGATAGGTCTAGGTTTGCCAATATACACAGGTGGACAGCTTAAATACAACCTTCGTTATAGAGAGCTAAACCTTAATGCTAGAGTAAGAGATTTGGCCGCTGCCAAAGAAGACCTTTCGATTTCGGTGGCAAAGCTCTATATGCAGGCTCTATATAATATGGAGTTGGTAGATATTTCGCAAAGCCAACTAGAGCTTAGTCGCCAAAAGCTAGAGCGTAGCAAATTACTACACGAGGGTGGTCGCTCTGCCGAGAGCGATGTTTATGATGCTCAGTCGGTTGTTGCAAATGACGAGCTAGCACTAACCGAGAGCAAAAATGCACTACGTAGTGCACTGCTAGAGATGGCACAGCTTTTGAATATGGAACCCGGGAGCGATTTCTCGTTACACATGCCCAACCTAGAGGCTATCGATATGGCAGCGATGCGCAATGTCGACTCTCCTGCTAACATATTTGCCTACTCACAAGGTGTGCGCCCACATGTTGAGGCAGAGAATCTTCGCCTAAAGGCTGTTAAGAATCAACTAGGCATGGCACGTAGTGCTCGTTTCCCACAAATTAGTTTTGGTGCTGGTTACTCTAGTGGTACGTATCACTCTTTTCAAACTGGAGCGATTAACAAACCATTCCTAGATCAGTGGAACCTTAACGGTAGTCAGTATGTGTCGTTAGGAGTATCTATACCAATCTTTAACAAATATGCTACTCGCAATAATATCATACTAGCAAAATTGAGCATTGCTAGCCAAGAGTTAGCAGTAACAGATGTTAAACAAAAGCTATATAAAGAGATTGAGCAAGCACACCTCGAAGTTGTATCGTCGTATGATAAATATACAGCTGCCACGAAGGCTGCCGATGCTGCGCAACTTGCCTTTGATTATGGCGAACAAAAAAGCGATGCTGGTCGTGCTACTATTTTCGATTTTAACGATGCAAAAACACGTCTCGAGCAAGCACAAATCGAGGCAGCAAGAGCCAAATTCGAGTTTGTGTTTATGGTAAAGATACTAGAGTTCTATTCTGGTAATAACTTGGGTTTTACATCATACAATAATTAGAATATTGGTAAAAATTATTATCTTTGCCACATGAATATATCAAGAAATAGCGAATACAAGCAGCGTAACCTTGACTTTATCAAGGAGTACAGCCAGCAGGAGGGCGTAGTAGAGTTACACAACGGTGTATGCTACCGCATTCTCACCAAGGGTGGTGGGGCAAAGCCTCTTGCCAAGAGTTTTGTTAAGGTGCATTACAGTGGCCGCCTAATCAATGGTAAAACCTTTGATTCTACACCCAAGGGTAAACCTGCCATCTTTAAATTGGCAGAGCTTATCGAGGGTTGGCGATGTGTTTTGCGTGATATGCCTGCTGGGTCTAAGTGGGAAATCGTAATACCTTTTAACCTTGGTTATGGTGCCAAAGGTTCGGGTAATATAAAAGGTTTCTCGACACTAATTTTTGAGATTCATTTGCTCGATATAAAGTAATATACTTTAGCTCATATATTATATTGCCTATAATTTCTCTCTAGTAGCGAAATTATAGGCAATTTTTTGTAAGAAAAAATGCGTTAATAGACCGTCTAAAATGTTGTCTATTAACGCATTTTTATATAGTAATAGCTAAATGCTACTAGTGTTGTTTCTTTGCCCACTCTAGGCGGCGAAGGTCTGGTAGGTGCTTAACTTCAAAGTTCTCGAAGCTAGCCTCAAAGCCATCGCCATCGGGTGATGCAGCCATAATACCCACCTGCATAGGGATATTGTCCTGCATCCATGCATTGCGCATCATTGTGTACTCTTTGTCATCAAACGAGTAGAAAATCTCAACAGCATCTAGTCTGCGAACAGCCTTAATCCATATGTGTGGAACTGGCTCATCGAGCTCGATAACGCTCCAGTCGCTAGTTTTGTGTGTAACAACTGTGCTAATGTTATATTTACCATCTACAAATTCAATTCCTGCTTTAATATAGTTTTCGTGGTCGATACGCACCATTATACCTGCTTGGTCATACTGTGTTTTGTAGTCGCCCGAAACCTTAACTTTTGCCTCGAACTCTCCACCATAGGTTGCATAGTAGAATGGAGCATCGTCCACCGTAAAACCATAGTGTGATATTCTCCAGTAGTCGGTTTGTGCAGGAACTTGCATCGTGAATTTATCTTTGGAAGCAATCTCCCAAGCCGAAGGCTCGTTGAACCATGTCATTTTGTCTAGGCTCTGTGCCATTAACGATGATGTTGATAGCAAAGTCGAAAATGCTAGTGCCGAAAGAATCTTGAATTTCATTACTTATATTTTTAATTAATATTATTTTTGTGGTGAATAACCATATTTTTATAACTTTACAAAGGTAAATAATTAATTTGGGCCATAAAATGGTGAAAAATAACCATAAATATAGTGGAAATACAGATAAAACTAGAAAGTAAGCTACTCGAGAGAGATTTTAGTGTTTGTGACCGAGAGCAGATAATTGCTCAAAGTAGGGATATTGCAAAATTTTATGCTCTCATCGAGAATTCGATTTCGGTAGTTAGCAACCTACAAGATAATTGTAGCTACATCTACACCTCGCCACTAGCACAAAGGCTGGGGGTATATGATAATGTTGGCGAAATTGTAATTGATTCGATATGGGAACAAGAGCTTTATGACAGAGTGCACCCCGACGACCTTACTGCTCGTCATAATCTAGAGCTTCAGTTACATTCGTTAATTAGAGAGAGCGAAGAGTCTACTGCGCTGGGTTATCGCACCCATAGTCACATACGCATAAAAGACAACAGTGGTGAGTATATACCCATAACTCACCGCACACAGTTTTTGAGTTGCGATAGCAATGGTACGCCATGGCTAGCCATCTGTTTATATAATTATGCCTTTACTAGTGCAATGACACAGGGCTTTACCGCACACATTCACAATAGTGTAACGGGCAATAATATCCCCTACAATGCTAGCACTGCGCTCGATACTCTCACTCGGCGAGAGATACAAATACTCAAGCTCATAGACAATGGGCTGCGTAGCAAAGAGATATCGGATAGGCTATCAATTAGTATTAATACTGTTAATCGCCATAGGCAAAATATACTCGAAAAGCTAAGGGTGGGTAGCTCGATAGAGGCTATAAAGGTAGTGAATTTGGGTGCTCAATAGCAGCGCATACATGCTCCTACAAAAACAACAGAGGGTATCTCGAACTAGTTCGAGATACCCTCTGTTGTTTATTACGTGGTCGTGATTAGCTATTAGCTACGAACCTTAGCTCCTGTTTGACGCTCAATTTGCGAAAGGATATTTGCCATCGTCTTTTCGATAATGTTATCGGTAAGAGTACGCTCGGTATCCTCAAGAATAAAGCTAAGTGCATATGACTTTTTACCCTCTTCGATTTTGTCTCCCTCGTATAGGTCGAACAACGAAACACTCTTAAGCAGCTTCTTTTCGCTCTTGAAGGCGATGTCATATAGCTTTTTAAACTCAACACTCTTGTCTACCACTAGAGCCAAATCTCGCTTAACCTCTGGGAACTTAGATAGCTCACGTGCAGCGACTTTTTGGTTTTTGACAATGGTCATTAGGGTGTCGAAGTTTAGCTCCATGTAGTAAACATCTGCCTTGATAGAGAAGATATTTCTAATAGGCTTTGCAATAATACCCATCTCGAATAGCTCTTTGCCTTGTACCTTGAACGATACAGCTTCGCTATAAATATCTTTTTTGTCTAGTGGCGAACATATTGCACTATTTGGGTTTATTCCAAAGCGGCGAAGAATCTTTTCGGCAGCCTTTTTAAGAGTAAACAAATCGCTCTTAACGGCTTGCTCGTTCCACGATGGCTTTTGGGCAAGACCCGTCACAAGTAGCGCAAGGTGAGCCTCTTGGCGATATGGCGCAAGGCCTCCTTCCTCTTTCTTGTTTACATCGTAGTAGTAGCAGTTACCAAACTCATATAGTTTAAGGTCGGCATTTTTGCGGTTGGTGTTTAGCTCTGTTGCCTCTAGTAGGTTGAACAGTAGCGTTTGACGCATTACGTTAAGGTCGCCACTTAGTGGGTTGATAATCTTAACCGACTTTGTTACAGGGTATGACGATAGCTGCTCATAGTAAGCACCCTTTGTTAGGGAGTTGCTCATTGCCTCGCGGTATGAGTTGCTAGATAGTAGCGAAGATATTTCGCTTTGTACCTTGTCACGATCTGGCTTTTGAACATGCGAAATTGTAGAGAATACGTTCTCTGGAATTTCTATATTATTAAAACCATATATGCGCAAAATATCCTCAACAATGTCTACATCACGAGTTACATCGACTCTATATGCTGGAACTTGCACTTTTGTCATAGACTCTGTGCGCTCAAGAATAACCATTTCTAGCGACTCCATGATAGCTACCATTTTGTCTGAACCAATCTTCTTGCCAATAAAACGCTCTGCCCAGTCAAAGTTAAACTCTACCACTGCTGGTTGCTCGTTGTAGTTGTTCTCGCTCACGATAGCCGAAATCTCGCCACCTGCCAGCTCTTTGAACAGTAGTGCAGCACGCTTTAGAGCATACTCTGTAATATTAGGGTCGACTCCTCGCTCGAAACGGAACGAAGAATCGGTGCTAAGGCCGTGACGCTTGGCACTCTTGCGAATAGAGACAGGGTTAAAGTATGCCGACTCTAGGAATATGTTTGTTGTTGTTTCGCTAACACCAGACTCAAGACCACCAAACACACCACCAATACACATTGGTTTTTGTGCCGAGCAAATCATTAAATCTTCGCTCGAAAGTGTGCGTTCTACCTCGTCAAGAGTTACAAATTTTTCGCCCTCTTGTGCACGACGTACTACCACTTTGCTGCCCTCTATCTTGTCGGCATCAAAGGCGTGTAGTGGCTGACCAATCTCGTGTAGAACATAGTTTGTAATGTCTACTAGGTTGTTTTTGGGAGCAATGCCAATAGCTCGCAAGTCACGCTGAAGCCACTCTGGCGATGGCGCAACTGTTACTCCGCTAATTGATACACCCATATATTTGGGTGCACCAGCTACGTCTGCCACTTCGATAGTGACTGGTGTAGTGTTATTATCTGTTGCAAAGCCATCTATCGATGGTAGGTTTAGCGAGTACTCGCTGCCCTTAGATGCCAAGTATGCTGCCAAATCACGTGCCACACCATAGTGCGATGCTGCATCTACACGGTTGGGTGTTAGGCCAATTTCATATATGTAGTCATCCTCGATTTTGTAGTACTCACGTGCAGGTGTACCCACCTTTGCATCGTCACCCAGCACAATTATACCATCGTGATCTGTACCAAGACCTATTTCGTCTTCGGCACATATCATACCTAGCGACTCTAGGCCTCTAATCTTGCTCTTTTTAATCTTGAACGTGTCGCCTTGGGTAGGGTATAGTGTAGCCCCCACGGGTGCTACTACCACTCGCTGCCCTTGTGCAACGTTAGGAGCACCACACACGATTTGAACAACTCCTTGCCCATAATCAACCGTAGTTACCGATAATTTGTCGGCATCGGGGTGTTGCTCTTTTGTTAGAACCTCGCCAATAACAAGACCCTCTAGGCCTCCGGGGATAGATTCTACTCTCTCCAAAGACTCAACCTCTAGGCCAATATCTGTTAGAATAATCGAAATCTCCTCTGGCGAAAGAGATGTATTAATGTAGTTTTTTAACCACTTATGTGAAATCTTCATATATTGTATTTTTATCTAAAAGCAAAATAACAGCGCAAGTTAGTAACAAAAAAGATAAATTTCAACTTTGGAGCCCATAAAGTTGAAATTTGGGAGCAACTATTTTAATAGTTGCAAATTTAACAATCTTGTAACTATCCCCTCTAGTCATAGTTGCAAATAATCTAACTATCTTTGTAAGTCAAGCAGAGATAAAATGTAATATTAACAAATAACTCTCTTTATAAACGTTAGTATAGATACCCTTTTACCTCTACTAAAGTTACACAAACACACATCCAAAGAGCGTATTCAAAATATATAATACTAATGAATCAAATGTACAATAGAGAGCTCAGTTGGCTCCAATTCAATAGCCGAGTATTACAAGAGGCACAAGACAAGAGTGTGCCGCTAATGGGGCGTCTACGTTTTTTAGGTATCTACTCCAATAACCTTGATGAATTTATTAAGGTGAGAGTAGGTAATCTCATTCGCTACAATAGCTACAAGGGCAAAGAGCAGATGATTATGACGGGTGGTTACTCGTCGGCTTTGCTGCTCCCTATGATTAACCAGCAAGTTGCTATTTCTCAGGAGGTATTCCAAAAAACTTACTCAGATATTCTTAACGAGCTCGAGGGCCACGGTGTTCATATGGTTAACGAAAAGGAGCTTAGCGAGAGCCAGTTGGAATATTGCCGAGAGTACTTTATGTCGGTAGTTAGTGTTAGGGTAGTGCCTATGCTTATTCGCAAAAATTTTGATATTCCGTTTCTTCCCGACGGAAAGATATATCTTGCCGTTAAGATGGCATCGCAAAAAACAAATCGCTATGCCATTCTAAAGATGCCAGTGAGTGCGGCTTGTCCTCGCTTTGTGGTTTTGCCAACAGATGTGCCTGGGCGAACAGATATTATCTTTTTGGATGATATAATACGTTTGTTCCTAGACGATATATTCTTTATGTTTAATTACGACACTATTTCGGTGCATACATTCAAAATTGTGCGTGATGCCGAGCTTAACCTCGATGATGATGTGTCGAAGAGCCTGTCTGAAAAGATGTTTAAAGGGCTTTCGCAGCGTGATAAAGGTCGACCAATTAGAATGGTATTCGACAAAGAGATGCCTGCCGATGTGCTTGATACAATATCCAAAAAGTTAGGCTTTAAGAGCATGGAGCAGCTCGATGCTGGTGGTCGCTATCATCTTATGCGAGATTTGATGAAATTCCCAAAGGTGCGCCCACAGCTCGAAAACTCGAATCCTCGTCCAATGCTACACAAGGATATAAACCCCTTTGATAGTATTCTAAAGGTTATTAAGAACAAAGATATTCTTTTGTGTTACCCCTACCATACGTTTAATCACATTATCGACATGTTGCGTGAGGCGGCGGTTGACCCTCGTGTACACTCCATCTATATTGCACTCTATCGCACTGCCGATAACTCAAAAATTATTAGTGCTTTGCGTAGTGCTGTTAAGAACGGAAAAAATGTTACAGCACTTGTTGAGCTAAAGGCTCGCTTTGACGAGATGCATAATATCGACAGCACCGACACCCTGCAAAGCGGAGGAGTAAAGGTGATTCATAGTCCCGAGGAGCTAAAGGTGCATAGCAAGCTTATACTAATAGAGCGTTTCGAAGGGCAAAAATCGAGAGGTTATGTGCATGTGGGAACGGGTAATTTTAACGAAAACACAGCTACACTATATAGCGATTTTGGGCTTTTGACTTCGGACCCCAAAATTGCCGATGATGCTCGCAAGGTGTTTGACTTTTTACAACACTCACACCGTCACTATACCTACGATAAATTGATGGTTGCACCACACACTATGCGCTCAGACATAGAAACGATTATTCACAAAGAAATTGAATATGCAAAGAAAGGTGGCAAGGCATATTTTTATGGTAAGTTCAACTCTCTCACCGACAAAAAGATGATTGATCTTTTGTATAAAGCATCAAACGCTGGGGTTAAGATTAGGCTACTAGTGCGAGGAGCATGTTGTTTGATAGCCCAAAAGAAGGGGCTTAGCAAGAATATCGAGGTGCGAAGCATTATCGACAAATACCTTGAGCATGCACGCATGATTATTTGCAGTGGTGGTGGTAAGCCCCATGGCTATATAATGAGTGCCGATTTAATGACTCGTAATCTTGATAGGCGTGTTGAGGTTGGTGTGCCAATAGCCGATAAGAGGATACTCGTTACGCTAAAAGACTATTTTAGCATACAGTGGAGTGATAACGTAAAGTCACGAGATATTGCACCTCCATATAATAATGACTATATTGCAAACGATATAGGCAAAGATATTATTCGTAGCCAAGAGGCACTTTACAAATATTTTAGCAATAATGAATAGAGAAACAATAGCAGCAATCGACATAGGGTCAAACGCCATTAGGTTGCTCATCAACTATATAGAGCAAGACAAAGGATTCATTGCATTCAAGCGAGCAGCGTTTATACGTGTGCCTATTCGTTTGGGTGAGGATGTATTTACACAGGGAGTGATAGGCGATGTAAAAAAGGAGAGACTATCAAAAGCTATGGTGTCATTTTCGCACGTGATGGATACTTTTAATGCCAAAGCATACCGTGCGTGTGCCACAAGTGCCATGCGTGAGGCAGGTAATGGCAAAGAGATTGTAGAGTACATTAAAGAGACTAGCGGTATCTCCATCGATATTATTTCGGGAACCGAAGAGGCAGAAACCATATTCAAAGCAGGTTCGTTTGCCAATCTTATGGGCGAGGACGATAGTTATATCTTTGTAGACGTGGGTGGCGGTAGCACCGAGGTTACCATATACAGCAACCACGAGCGTGTTATGTCCAAGTCGTTCCCTTTGGGTACGGTGCGTATGATTAGTGATGCGGTAGATAAGGCAGAGTGGAAAGAGTTTAAGCGCTGGCTAAGCGATGTTGTTGCGGCTCACAAGCCAACGGCAATTATTGGTTCGGGCGGAAATATCAATAAAATTCACAAGCTATTGCAAAAAAAGGAGCGTGAAGTGATAAAATATGCCGAAATGAAGGAGATGTATGAGCAAATGAAGCTACTTAGTTTTGACGAGCGCATTCGAATGTTCAAACTAAACGCCTATCGAGCCGATGTAATCATGCCTGCAATGAAAATTTTTACTACTTGTTGTAAGTGTTGCTCGATTAGCGATGTTGTAGTGCCTAAAGTAGGTCTGGCTGATGGAGTTATACACGAATTATATCACAAGATGCACAAGGGGGAGCAGTAATTCGAAAAACTTTTTTCAAAAAAAATCGAAAAAAGTACACCGAAAATTTGCAAGTTTAAAAATTATGCTTACCTTTGCATCACGTTAAACGAACAACGGTTGGTTAAACGGTTTAAATTCCTCGTTAGCTCAGTTGGTTAGAGCACCTGACTGTTAATCAGGGGGTCCTAGGTTCAAGTCCTAGACGAGGAGCTCAAAAGGTCGCTAAACAGCGACCTTTTTTTGTATCCCTATCTCAGTGCAGTAATTCAGAAAATCACCAAGGTTAAACTACATTATCTCTAGCAACCTAGTACTGCCAGTAAAGTATGCGATGAAATCGCATGAAAGTCATGCTTTGCTATTAAATC
>CAYJIL010000055.1:0-15378 GCA_964370235.1 uncultured Rikenellaceae bacterium
CTCTTTTTGGATGGTGCGCTTGATGGGGCGAGCACCATATAGTGGGTCATACCCTTGGTTTACAATCCAACCAATGACATCTTCGCCATACTCAAGCCTTATAGAGTTCTTGGCAAGCATGCGAGTTACTTGCAAAAGCTGAATTTGAACAATTTTGCCCACATCGCTCTTTGTTAGTGGCTCGAACATTACAATTTCGTCGACTCGATTCAAAAATTCGGGTTTAAGATGTGCTTTTAGTTGCAACATAACACCCTCTCGCAAGCTAGCTAGCTTTTGTGCCGAGATTGCAGCATCGCCACTAAACTCGGCTAGTGACTCCTGAATCATGCCAGCCCCCATGTTAGAGGTCATAATAATTATGGTATTACGAAAATCGACTACCCTACCCTTGTTGTCGGTCAATCTTCCATCGTCGAGTATTTGCAGCAGAATATTAAAGGTGTCGGGGTGCGCCTTTTCTATCTCGTCGAGCAGCACCACAGAGTATGGCTTGCGCCTAACTGCCTCGGTTAATTGCCCACCCTCGTCATATCCAACATATCCCGGAGGTGCTCCAACCAAACGTGAGACAGCATGACGTTCTTGGTATTCGCTCATGTCGATGCGTGTCATCATAGACTCGTCATTAAACAAGAATTGTGCAAGTGCCTTGGCTAGCTCGGTTTTACCCACACCCGTTGTCCCAAGAAAGATGAACGAACCAATAGGACGATTGGGGTCGCTAAGCCCTGCTCGAGATCGCCTAACAGCATCGCTCACCGCCTCAATAGCCGAATGTTGCCCCACAACTCTAGCATGCAAACCACTCTCCATATCGAGCAGCTTTTCGCGCTCCGATGCCAACATGCGACTAACCGGAATACCAGTCCAACGAGATACCACAGACGCTACATCTTGGCTATCAACCTCCTCTTTAATCATCATTCCGTGTGACGAAAGCTCCTCTAGCTGCACTAGCATATCGTCAACTTTGGCATTTGCCTCTACAATGCGACCATATTGAATTTCGGCAGCTTTGCCGTAGTCGCCATCACGCTCTGCTTGTTGAGCCTCGTGCTTTAGCTGCTCGATTTGCTCCTTGCCAGCCTGAATTGCACCTATAAGCTCTCGCTCGCTCTCCCACTTTGCACGCATGATGCTACTTTGGCTCTTTAGCTCCTCTATATCACGAGATAGCTGCTCAAGGCGAATACTATCGCCTTCTCGTTTAATTGCCTCACGCTCTATTTCGAGCTTTACAACACGGCGATCGAGTGTATCAATCTCCTCGGGTACCGAGTTCATCTCGAGCCTTAGGCGTGCAGCCGACTCGTCAATTAGGTCAATCGCCTTGTCGGGCAGTTGGCGAGAGGTGATATACCTGCTCGATAGCTCGACAGCTGCCACAATCGCCTCGTCCTTAATGCGCACTTTGTGGTGTGACTCATACCTCTCTTTTAGCCCTCGCAAAATGGCAATAGCATCTTCTTGCGATGGCTCCTCAACTGCCACCTTTTGGAAACGTCGCTCTAGTGCCTTGTCTTTTTCGAAGAATTTTTGAAACTCATCGAGCGTGGTTGCACCAATGGTGCGCAATTCGCCACGAGCAAGCGCAGGTTTAAGAATATTGGCTGCACCCATTGCTCCCTCGCCTTTACCTGCCCCCACTAGGGTGTGAATCTCGTCGATAAAGAGCACTATTTCGCCATCGGACGATATTACCTCTTGAACAACACCCTTTAACCTCTCTTCAAACTCGCCTTTATATTTTGCCCCCGCAACCAAAGCCCCCATATCTAGCGAATAGACGGTTTTACTCTTGAGGTTCTCGGGCACATCGCCTGCTATGATGCGGTGTGCCAATCCTTCGGCAATTGCAGTTTTACCAACACCTGCTTCGCCCACCAAAATGGGGTTGTTTTTTGTGCGGCGAGATAATATCTGTAACAATCGGCGTATCTCCTCGTCACGTCCAATAACAGGATCTAACTTACCCTGCCGAGCAAGCTCGTTAAGGTTAATGGCATACTTACCCAGAGCATCATACTCTTTTTCGCTAGTTTGTGAATCGATGGTTGCGCCCTTGCGAAAGTGTTTGATAGCCTCGATTACATCTTTTTTGGCTGCACCACCAGATCGTAGCAGTTGCCCCACGCTGCCTGCATGGTCGATTAATGCCAACAACAGATGCTCGATTGATATGTACTTATCGCCAAACTCTTTTGTAAAGTCTTGCCCCTTTTGAATTATGCTAGTAATTTCGCTAGAGAAACGTGGCTGCCCCACTGCTACACCCTCGACTCTTGGCATACGCTCGAGCTGCTGGTCGACCACAGCACGAAGTTGAGAGACATTAACTCCCACCTTTGAGAGCAAAAACGAAGATAGTGTATCGTCACTACTAATAAGTGATCTAACTAGATGTATAGGCTCAACACTATTACCACCTAGCTCTGCTGTAAAAGTCATTGCCGCTTGCAATGCCTCTTGTGCTTTAATTGTTAAATTATTTATATTCATATTTGTCATGTTTTTATTATCTACATACCTCATAACAACATATTTGCCAAAGGGTTTTGGGCTGACTTTATGACACAAAAGCAAGACTACTTGTCTTAGTGTCAATAATTTAGATGACAAATCGACCTAATACAAGCACAACACACATGACACTAAGTGCCAAATAGGCAGAAACATATAAAAAAAATAACTACCTTTGCGGCTTAATTTTTTAAAACTACAAAAATAACTATGGAGACAAAAGAGATTAAAGTAACAGTTGCCGACCCTACAACACTGGGTCTATTTGGTCTAGCACTAGTAACACTAGTTGCATCATCACAAAAGCTAGGCCTAACAGAGGGTCTTTCTTACCTAGTGCCTTGGGCAGCTTTGCTTGGCGGTATGGCGCAAATTATCGCATCTATCTTTGACTTTAAACATAACAACCTATTTGGCTCAACAGCATTTGCAGCTTATGGTCTATTTTGGGTGGGTATGGCTTTTAGCTGGCTTATCAAGCTAGGCTGCTTTGGCGAAACTCTTGCAGCAGGCACAGACTCAGGACAGCTAGGCGTTGTATTTGTAGCTTACCTACTACTAACTATTCCGCTTACAATCTCTTCGCTAAAGATGTCAAAAGTAATGTTTGTGCTTATGGTGCTTATCTGCCTACTTTTTGTTGCACTAGCACTTGACACATTTGGTATGGGATCTGCATGGCATGCAATTGCTGCTTATACAGAGCTTGCAATATCGCTACTTACTTTTTATGCTCTAGCGGCTAAGTATCTTAACTCGTTCTTTGGCCGTGAGATACTAAAAGGTGGCAAGCCACTTATCTAGTAATGGAGCGTTGTGGCTGGAAGGGCCTATTAAGCGACCCTTTGTACATAGAGTATCACGACAGTGAATGGGGCGTTGCATCACACGATGATAGCTATTTGTTTGAGATGTTGCTTTTGGAGTCGTTTCACTGTGGGCTATCGTGGCTTTTGATTCTTAGAAAAAGAGAGAACTTTCGCCGTGCATTCGATGGTTTCGACCCCAACATCATAGCCACTTATGACCAAGCCAAGGTAGCTAGCCTATTAGACGATAGCTCAATTGTGAGAAGCCGAGCAAAGATAGAGGCAACAATATCTAATGCAAAAGCATTTCTTGAGATTCAAAAGCAAATGGGTAGCTTTAGCCAATATATATGGTCATTTACTTTGGGCGAGGTTTTGGTTGGCGATTTTGCAAATGGCGAAACTACAAACTGGCTATCGGACAAGGTGTCAAAAGACCTTAAAAAACGAGGCTTCAAGTTTATGGGTAGTGTCACAACATACTCCTTTTTAGAAGCAATAGGTGTTATGAATAACCATGCACACTACTGCTTTAGAGCAAACAAATAATACCTAATAGAGGTTGTCACGAATATTCGGGGCAACCTCTATTTTATTATACACCACGCCTAATTTGGGGCTGCTATATTTGATTTAACCACATATTTATATAATTTTGTTTTGCTCCTTTGCTCTCTACACACAAGACTAGGGGCAATACTCGATTACTAATCAACAAAATATGATTAAACTATGAATACAATCAAAATGAACGATGGCATAGCAATACCTTCGATTGGCTATGGCACATACCTTGCACCAGACGGGCAAACAGCTAGAGATAGTGTAAAGAAGGCTATCGAGCTAGGATACCGACACGTTGACACTGCTGCAATTTACAAAAACGAAAAGAGTGTTGGCGAAGGTATTAAAGACAGCGGTGTAGACCGTGGCGAAATATTCCTTACTAGCAAAGTATGGAATAGCGAGCGTGGCTATGACAGCACACTAAGAGCCTTTGAGAAGACAATATCGGATCTTGGCACAGACTACCTAGATTTATATCTTATACACTGGCCTGCAAATGCCAAACAATTTGCAAATAACGACCAAATCAACATAGACACATGGCGTGCACTAGAGCACCTAAAAGAGCAAGGAGCAGTAAAGTCTATTGGTCTTAGTAACTTTATGATTAACCACCTAGAGCCACTACTGAGCCAAGTAAAAGGTAAGGTTGCAAAAGAGCTAAACCAATCACTCAATAAAATTAGTATGTTGATTCACTCCCATTACGACAATTTCAAATAGAAAAGTGATAATATAACTGCCAAATTGCAGGAGTGTATGTTTTATGGTGTAAAGGTCAAACAAACAACACTACCCACGCTGCTTAGAGAGCAATTGAAGAGTATATAAAAATGATTGGTATTGATCTCAAGACAGCACATCCGCCCTTGAAAAGGATATTCAAATAATTATATATAATTTATACTATTTGTCTAATAAAAAAATTCTGTTTATTGAACCTCAATATTGTTTATTGGTTGTGACTGTCTTATCTTTGTAAGATAAGCAATATTATATTTATAGCGAAAATATAAGTTGAAATTACTATTGAGAGCTTACAGTTTTACTTTAATTATTTATTGGAATCATGAATGAAAAAACAGGTATTGCACTAGATATACTTATCAAAAGCCTTTTCGATAAGAAAAATGCTAGATCATTTTTAGAGTTAGAACAAATTGATTTTTCTTGCTTTTTTGCAAAAGACTCAAAGTGTATGTCTTCAATAGTAAATAAAATTATCTTCTGCGAAAAAGACAGTTTATGTCTTATACTGAAATCTCATTTATATATTGAGATTTTAATAAACGATATAATTGAGACAGAAGCGAGTTGTAATAACAAATATATAAATAAAAAATTCAGCAATAAAATACGCACACTTAATCAGCACAATATCATTGACACTGAACTATTTAATGATATTAAGATTATTAATGATATTCGAAATAATTTTGCACATAATTTTGAATATAAAATCTACTCCTCAAAACTATTTACCCAAGCCTCTATCTACAAAGATAAAACACCTCTGTATATAAGGAGTTATAAGGCTAAAGAAGCGTACTATAAAATAGCTTTAAAGTATCTACTATTTAATATTATTGGTAGAATACATAATCAGTATACGTATACAATTCTTCTAAATAAAGATAAAAAAAGAGCCTATTATCATCCATTGGAACTGACAAAGCAAAAAATAGTTAGTGAAGTATGAGTTAGAAAATAACAAATTAAACGCCAATTGGCACGAGGTGTGATCAATGGGCTAGGCTTCCTCTTCCTTAAGTGTTAGTTCCTTCTCGAATTTCGACATAGTAGGCTTATTATGTCAAAAATACCAAGCACAATATGCTTGTTTCTTTAGTTACGATAGTAATTCATCTCTTGTTGAATTTCGCAACTACCATATCCACTCAAGCTGTGTTGTCTCACTAAAGATTATAATCTACTACTTGCGTGTATATAGCCCAAGGCGTTACTCCCAAGAGAAGTAGTGTCAACAGCGTTTTGTGTGACTCTGTTCCCAATCGCTGAAGCAAGTGCCTTACCTCCTATAATAGTATAATCCGAAGTGTTAAAATAACTACTCATAATTTAGGGCTACTATATTTGATTTAACCACATATTTATATAATTTTGTTATGCTCCTTTGCTCTCTACACACAAGACTAGGGGGTAAAACAAGATTACTAATCAACAAAATATGATTAAACTATGAATACAATCAAAATGAACGACGGCATAGCAATACCTTCGATTGGCTATGGCACATACCTTGCACCAGACGGGCAAACAGCTAGAGATAGTGTAAAGAAGGCTATCGAGCTAGGATACCGACACGTTGACACTGCTGCAATTTACAAAAACGAAAAGAGTGTTGGCGAAGGTATTAAAGACAGCGGTGTAGACCGTGGCGAAATATTCCTTACTAGCAAAGTATGGAATAGCGAGCGTGGCTATGACAGCACACTAAGAGCCTTTGAGAAGACAATATCGGATCTTGGCACAGACTACCTAGATTTATATCTTATACACTGGCCTGCAAATGCCAAACAATTTGCAAATAACGACCAAATCAACATAGACACATGGCGTGCACTAGAGCACCTAAAAGAGCAAGGAGCAGTAAAGTCTATTGGTCTTAGTAACTTTATGATTAACCACCTAGAGCCGCTACTGAGCCAAGTAAACGTTATGCCTGCAATTAACCAAATTGAGTTTCACCCGGGTTATTGGCAAGCAGAGCTTACAGAGTATTGCCAGCAAAAAGGAATTGTTGTTCAGGCATGGGCACCACTAGGAGCAGGGAAATTGCTTTCGCACCCAACGCTTATACAGGTAGCTGCAAAGTATGGCAAATCAACGGCTCAAGTTGCTATTCGTTGGGCTCTACAAAAAGGTGTTGTGCCACTTCCAAAGTCGATTACTCCTAGCAGAATAGAAGAGAATATGCAGGTGTTCGATTTTGAGATAGCAGCACAAGATGTAGCAACTATCGATGCTATTCCACAGTGTGGATGGTCGGGTCTTACGCCTAACGATGTTGATTTTTAGGACATAAAACCCCAAACTACATACCCATACTATAACTACCCACACTTCTTTTATTAGCAAAATGAAACTAAAAGCATTAGCCCTATCTGCAATCGTTCCTGCAACAATGTATGCAGCCCCCAAGCCCAATGTAGTCATTATTATAGTTGACGACCTTGGCTGGGCCGACCTAAGCTACAATGGTCTTAGCGATTATTTTGAAACTCCAAATATCGACAAGCTCATTGGCGAAGGTACCTACTTTAGCAATGGCTATGCTTCGGCAGCAAATTCGGCACCCTCGCGTGCGTGTTTAATGAGCGGAATGTACACTCCACGCCATGGGGTTTATACTGTTAATCCTGCCGACCGTGGCGAGAAGAGTGCTCGCAAATTTATTGCAGCGCCCAACAACACCGATGTTAGTGCTAGTTTTTTTACTATGGCCGAAATGTTTAACAAAGAGGGTTACCAGTGCGCCCAAATTGGCAAGTGGCACTTGGGGGCAGACAAAGATGGCACAGGCCCACTTTCACAAGGTTTTCACCACAATATAGCAGGCGAGCGAGCAGGTACGCCCTATTCATATTTCTACCCATACAAGCACAAACATCGCAACAACGGCATCGCACACATAGGGCTAGACGAGGGCAAAGCAGGAGAGTACCTAACAGATAGGCTAACCGACGAGGCTATCAAGTTTATTAACACCAACAAAGACAAGCCGTTTTTCCTATACCTTGCACATCATGGTGTACACACCCCAATTCAAGCACCACAGCAGATAGTCGAAAAATATAAGGCAAAGCCACAGGGCAAACACCACAACGACCCTGTGTACGCTGCAATGGTAGAGACAGTAGACACAAGCGTAGGGCGTGTGTGCCAAACTCTTGATTCGCTAGGAATAAAGGATAATACAATTATTATCTTCACATCGGACAATGGAGGCCTAGCACCATACACAAGCAATGCTCCGCTAAGAGATGGCAAAGGTAGCCCCTATGAGGGAGGTAGCCGTGTGCCTATCGCCATTAAATGGAGCGGTAAGAACAAGATGGGCAAAAGGGTCGACACTCCTGTAATTGGGCTCGACATATACCCCACTCTAGCAAATGCAATTGGTGCAAAACCACCCAAGGGGCTAGATGGGGAGGATGTAACCAAGCTAGCGAAAGAGAGCAAGAGAGATCGCCCTATCTTTTGGCATTTTCCTGCCTATCTCGAAGGCAAAGGGAGTAGCTTTAGGGCAAGACCATACTCAACAGTGCGCATGGGAGATTGGAAACTCATATACCATTACGAGGATGAGAAGTGCGAATTATTCAACCTCAAAGATGATATATCGGAGAGTAGAAATATGGCAGAAACAAACCCACAAAAGCGAGATGAATTGTACAAAGAGCTACAAAGATGGCTCGAGTCAACCAATGCTCCAACGCAGTTTAATCCAAACCCTGCATACAGTGGTACAAAGTAAATACATAGTGTGCTAAAACTATGTTTTTAGCGCATAAATCTCCATAGCAGAGGCTATTGTGACTAGTGCACAGCAGCCTCTGTTTTTATTGCTATCAACTTCATTTTTAGTTAATAATCAACCTATTATATTATAACAAAATTGAAAATTTGCACTAAAATCACAAATTAATTTCGTATATTTGCTGATGATAGACAATCAAACAAAAACATCGCTCTACATCCCATTAACAACAAAAGTTACATCGCTACAAGAAATTGTATATAATTTGTTAACAGATAACTATTAACTTAAAAAATATGTAGCATGAAAAAGAGGATGACAACAGCATCGGGTACTCCCGTTGCAGACAACCAAAATGTTCAAACTGCAGGTCCTCGTGGGCCCATGGTCATACAAGACCCTTGGTTTATTGAGAAACTAGCTCATTTCGACAGAGAGGTAATTCCAGAGAGGCGTATGCACGCCAAAGGCTCTGGTGCCTATGGTACTTTTACAGTAACTGGCGACATTACAGCTCACTCTTGTGCATCGATATTCTCTGAGATTGGCAAACAAACCGAATGCTTTGTTCGATTTTCGACAGTGGCAGGCGAGCGTGGTGCGGCCGATGCCGAAAGAGATATTCGTGGCTTTGCAATAAAGTTCTATACCGATGAAGGTAACTGGGATTTGGTAGGCAATAACACTCCGGTGTTCTTTTTGCGTGACCCACTCAAGTTCCCCGACCTAAATCACGTTGTAAAGCGTGACCCTCGCACTAACCTGCGTAGTGCAAACAGCAACTGGGATTTTTGGACACTACTCCCCGAGGCTCTACACCAAATTACAATTACTATGAGCGACAGAGGTATCCCTCTTTCGTATAGACATATGCACGGCTTTGGTAGCCACACATATAGTTTTATAAATAGCGATAACGAGCGCACATGGGTAAAGTTTCATCTACATACACAACAAGGCATACAGAACTTAACCGATGCCCAAGCCGAAGCAATTATTGGCAAAGATCGTGAGTCACACCAGCGTGACCTATACGAGGCTATCGAGCGAGAGGACTACCCTCGTTGGACTATGAAAGTGCAACTAATGAGCGAAGAGCAAGCAAACAGCTATCGCATCAATCCGTTCGACCTAACAAAAGTGTGGTCACAAAAAGAGTTTCCATTAACCGAGGTGGGTGTGCTTGAGCTTAACCGCAACCCCGAAAACTATTTTGCCGAAGTTGAGCAAGCTGCATTCAACCCTATTAATAGGGTGCACGGCATAGGCTTCTCGCCCGACAAAATGCTGCAAGGTAGACTATTCTCCTATGGCGATGCACAAAGGTATAGACTAGGTGTAAACCATTACGAGATACCTGTAAATAAGCCTAGATGCCCATTCCACTCTTTCCATCGTGATGGAGCAATGCGCACCGATGGTAACCAAGGCTCAACAATTGGTTATGAGCCAAATAGCTATGGACAGTGGCAAGAGTCTCCCGAGTGCAAAGAGCCGCCTTTACACACTGGTAGCGATATTGTGTACAACTATAACCAAAGAGAGGACGATAGCGACTATTATAGCCAGCCGGGTGACCTATTTAGGCTAATGAATCAAGAGCAGCAGCAAGTACTGTTTGAGAATACGGCAAGAGCGATGGGCGATAGCGAGCTATTCATCAAGCAACGACATGTAAGAAATTGCCACATGGCAGATCCACTCTACGGAACGGGCGTTGCCCTAGCACTAGGCATAGATCTTAACGAAGCATTAGAGCAAACAAAATAAGGTTATTCTAAAAAAACAAGGGGTGAACCACACTTCGCCCCTTATTACTCTCACACTAAAAAGACTAGGTTTAGATATTATATCGCAGGCTAATAAACAAACCTAAATCATTGGTTTACTACATTATAACAACTAAAAGAGAAGGAGTATAAAGCTAGTTCACTACATAACAATTTAGTACTTGCTGAAATATAGTTTAAAGATTGGGTATTGTCTGATTTTATCACTATATTTCGAAAAATGGTTATAGAGGTAGCGATTACACAAACTCACAAACACTAGAGTGTCAACGCTTTATACAAAAACTCAACAGTTAGCCAAACAAAACTATTAGCCATGAAAAGGGATATTATAGGCTCTTGTGCAAACGAGCCAATCAATTGTGTTAGAAACTCAGTCGAACACTTTATATCGTTTCAATACGCTGCTACTACTAAGGGTAAAACTAGCATAGTAGAGGGCGATAATTGCAAACATATTCTGTTTTGTCGCCATGGCCAAATTTTGGTCAAATGTGACGAAATAACAATTATAGTAAAAGCCAGGGAGATGGCATTTTTCCCAATCGCTTCAAATGCAACAATCGAGATTCTCGAAGATTCTGAGCTTATGCTCCTAAATTATAATGCTCCAATGCCATTTTGCTCAACTACAAGCAAAAGCAAAATGTTTGAGCAGTGCAAAGATATTAAGTTTGAGTTTAAGCCACTGCACATTAAAGATGAGCTACACTACTATCTAGTATATCTAAAGTATTACTTACTTGGAGGCAAGCGATGTTGCCAAATGCAAGAACTCAAATTCAAGGAGTTAGGTGTAATTCTTAGCCTATACTACACACAAAGCGAGCTAGCAAACTTCTTTTACCCAGTTGTGGCATACATGAGTGGTGTTAGAGACAGAGTGCTAGAGAACTACGCATCGGTAAAGACGGTGTCGGAATTGGCTAGCATTTGTGGTTACTCCGAGAGCAGGTTCAACGAAGTATTTGTAAACGAATTTGGGCAATCGCCATACCAATGGATGATGAAGCAAAAGTCGAAAGTTGTGCTCGAACGGCTACACAAGCTAGAAGTACCGATAAAAGATATTGTCTATGATCTCAATTTCTCGGACCCTAGCCACTTTACTCGATATTGCAAGAATCAATATGGTTTAACACCCTCTGAGATTAGGCGACAAATAAAGCAGGCAAAAGATTAATTGCACTTTATGAGTAAAAATATAAATATACAACAAAAGAAGAGAAATATATAAAGAAAGAAACTACTTTGATAGATATTTTTGCACCTAGAAGTTATGTAAACTAAACTTTCTATATTATGGTAGGATCTTGTGCAAATGAGAATATAAAGTGCATTAATAATAGTGTCGAAACATATATCGCTTTCGAACACCACAACCTAAATAAGGGAGACATAGTAAGAATTGAAAAGAAGATTGCTAAACATATAGTGTTCATTAAAGAGGGAAGAGTAAAGGTATTATACGAGACTCGTACACACGAAGTTGGGCCCCGTCAAATGCTATTCGTCCCCAAGGTTAATTCGTTAGTTATTGAAACTATCGAATCTACCGCCATCATTCTTTTAAACTTTGATGTACCAATGCGCTTTTGCTCACAGGCAAAACAACATCAAATAACACTAGCATGTCGTGATATTAAATATCAGTTCAAACCTCTTGATATAAACGATGCCCTAGATAAGTTTTTGCACTACATTAAGTACTATATTGGTTGTGACAAGCATTGTTGCCAAATGCACGAGCTCAAATTCAAGGAGCTAGGCATTCTGCTAGGAATGCATTACAGCAAAGAGGACTTGGCAGCTTTCTTTTACCCATCGATGGGGCAACAACTCATGCTCCGAGACAAGGTGTTCGACAACTATGCATCGGTAAAAACTGTTGCCGAACTAGCCACCATTTGTGGTTACTCCGAAAGCAGGTTTAACGACATATTCATTAAAGAGTTTGAACAATCGCCATATCAATGGATGCTTAAACAAAAATCGAAGGTAGTAATGGAAAAATTGCTCGACCCCAAGCTCCCAATAAAGGAGATTATACACGAGCTAAATTTTTCGAGCCACAGCCACTTTACTCGCTACTGCAAGTCGCAATATGGCACAACACCTACGCTATTGCGACAAAAACTCCTAAAAGATGGCAATTAAGCTCTATGCTAAAAACGATATATGGGCATCTCGAACCAAGCCGAGATGCCCATATTTTATAAGAGTTTATTACTGTGTGGTATTACAAAGGTTTTGGGTAGGCTCTTTTTATCGCCAAAAACAAGCCCTACAACTAATGATTTAATATCAAATTAAGCCAAAACACGAAAAAACACACCACAAATTACCCCATTCAAAGAAATTTACAACACAATAAGATTTATTTACAAAAAAAGCAACAGCAAAGTCACTACTTTTGTATCGATATAACAAGGGAGAGTAGAGGCAACGCTACTCAAGTAGAAGATGTTGATAGTCATATTTAAAGAACACTAACCCCAACCCAAAAAGGTGGAAGCGCGTGATGCGCTGTCCACCTTTGTTATTTTTACTGTGCCATCAGTGCATAAGTTATTCGAATGCACTACCCTATTCCTTTGACATCTTCTCAATCAAATTACCAACTTGGGTGCGGTAGTTAATAATAGACTGAGGGTCTTTTGAGTAGGTCATCTCGTCTTTGTATAGCGATGTTGGAATATCGAGAAGCTTATCGGCAGCTCTTTTTAGAGAGCCACTCTTGCTCTTAGTCGCTAGATCTCTAAGCATTATTAGGTACTCGTAGTCCTCGACACCATCTCTTAGGTTCTCTAGGCGAATAGATGGGACTGGCTCGCCACTATATTTTTTCTTATCGCTATTAACGTTACGATTTTCGGGATAGAACAGGCGACCATCACCATTTCCCCATATTGTTTGCTTGCCCAAAGGCCATCCATAACCGTTAACAAACGACATAGCCTCTTCCCATGGGTTTTGTAGATAGCCCACTTGTGATGCAGCATTAGAGTTCCAGTATGTTGTCTCCCACACCAATATGCCCTTTAGGTGGTGAACATATGATGCCCACAACCACATTCTCATATTAACGGCATCGTGATCGATAAACTCGCTCAACCAAGGAGACTTAGGCCACACACATACATATGACCAGTGCTCTAGCCCTTTTTTGTTCATGTTGCTAATCTTCTCGTGGCTTAGTTTATGCCATATCGTACAGCTAATATCTGTTACATCAGATATATCTTGGCCAGCAATGTGCTCGGTTAGGAATGTAGTTAGCTTTGGGGCATAGTCTTTTATCATTTTGTTTGTCTCATACACAAAAGGATAATCCTTTTCGCCCGGCTCATCAAACCAGTATATATACTCCTTGCCCAATATACCTTGCTCCTCTAGGTTGTCTTGTACTTGTTTTAGGTAGCGCTCCATTAGTTTATTGTACTCGGCAGTGCCTTGCTCAAAGCCTTCGAACACACCACGTGTAGTGCTATAATATGTTCCACCACCTAGCCCCTTTAGCTTTAGCCTAAAGCTATTGAAACCATAGTCGTTAAGGTATTTTTGTGCTGCACGATTAAAGTCTGTAAAGTCTAGCTTAATATCTATCTTGTCTACATCAACTTCGAAATCGCCTGCACTCAACAAATTGTGATTGTTAGTTTTGTCTATTAGCTCTATGTCGTCAAACCACACCGTACCAACGTCCTCGCCCGAGATTGTGCGGTTAGATGGACACAGGTATACCTTTACATAGCGAGCCTGTGCACTAATTTTACCCAGCGGTAGACTCTGTTTTGCCCATAAAGTATCGGCAGTAAATTGCTCGAATACGTTCTCAAAATTTATTAGCTTCTCATCCTCGTTGTAGCACTCTACGCCCACTACATATAGCTGCTTGGGGTCTAGCGACTTGTTCTGCCACTCTAGGGTGTACTCTTTGCCCGATTCCACTTTTATCAACTGGCGTGTTGTTGCCTCAACGTTTTGTGTACGAGATTGATCTACTACCATAAAGCTATACTTGCCTCCATGTGGTAGCTTTGAATCATAGAAACCACCATCCCAGTCAAGACCGCTAATCTCCTCTTTGATTGGGGAGAAATGAAACGGATCATATGGCGATAGTTTATAATCTCTAAATGCTTGCATGTGTTTCTCAAATGCAAGTTGCTTATCCTCTTGGTCGGTTATATTATTATAAAGGGCAATATTATTCATATTCAGACCAAAACCCGAACGCATTGTAGGTGAGTCGGGCAATTCAAAATCCCAAACATCTACCACCAGCGGAACTTGGGTTTGCCATCCGCCATCGCCCTTTAGCTTCACCATAGAGCTATATCTACCACTTTGGGCATTTTTTGGCACTTGTACAGTTATCCAAAAGGGATTGTTCTGCCCTGCCTTTATATCTACTTTGCCCTTAACCAACGGTAGAGGGTCGGGATATAGCCCTGCATCGGAGTAGCTATCGGTAGGCTTTGTTACATTCACATACTCTACCGAGCGTACCGTTATATGATCTTTGGCAATTGTATTATCGCCATTTGTTAGCGGACTAAGTTCGATACTTAGATTGTTGATGTTTTCTTTTGGATTAATAACAATTATAAATGATTCATACTCATTTTTGGCTGCATGAATCTCTATTTCGCCACGCTCCTTTGTAGGGATTGGTGCATCTGTCAACACTTTGTATAGTGCTTCGCTCCACCACACATCTGCCTTTGTATCGCTACAAATATTATAGCCATAACCACCTACATCGCTATGGTTTAGATCTACCTTCTTGGTTTGCGCCTGAGAAGTAAATGCACACGAAACGAGTAGTGCACATAGAATTTTTTTCATCATAATTTTGTTTGCTTGTTTAGTTTGGTTGTAATATTAACACACGCAAGGTAATAAAAAATTGAATAATCTCAAAAAAACATCAAACGCTAGTAGCGTACAAAAGAACTAGTTAACAAAACAACCAAAAATTAACTTAAAATATTTTGGCGAATAATTTGCAAACATCAAAATTTATCCATAGTTTTGCACCCGTATTCAAGAGAACAACGCTTAATACACAGTTCGGGGTGTAGCGCAGTCCGGTTAGCGCACCTGCTTTGGGAGCAGGGGGTCCCAGGTTCGAATCCTGGTACCCCGACAAAAAACGATTAGCACATGCTAGTCGTTTTTTTTT
>CAYJIL010000056.1:0-15303 GCA_964370235.1 uncultured Rikenellaceae bacterium
CAACCAGATCACATAGCCTAGATATATCGACACAAAGATTAGTGCTTCGAATCTGTCGACTTTGGCAGTTTTGAAGGTGAAAGGTGTTATTATCAGAAGTATTGAGCTAAGTATAACTAGCGAAATATCGACCTGCGAAACACTCGTTATATCGAGCGGAGTAATGGTTGCACTCAAGCCTAGCACTAGGAGTATGTTAGAGACGTTAGAGCCTATAACATTACCCAACACTAGTTGTGAACGACCACGACGAGCAGCCGACACACACGATGCTAGCTCGGGCAGCGATGTTCCTGCAGCCATTAGGGTTGCCGATATAACATATTCGCTAATGCCTGCACTACGTGCTAGTACGATAGCATTTTCGAGAAACAGATCGCCACCAAATACCAAACCTCCCAAACCCAATAATACCATTAGCGAGGCAAGTGCAATATTTGTTTTGCGGCTCTGTGGCTTCTCTTTTTTGTCGCTACCCTTAGAGCCTGTGCCACCTATCGAGTACCACATAAATAGCGCAAAGGCAAGCATTAGAATGATTCCCTCAAAACGATTAATCACCTTGGGCATAGATTCTACCCCAAACACATGCAATGTTGTTATAAACAACAACAGCGATGCTAGGATTACCGAAGGTATATTTTTTTTGACATTGCTTTTTGACAGTGGAATTGGGCGTATGAGCGCCGTGACTCCTATTATGGCTAAGGCATTAAAGATATTTGACCCCACAACATTACCAACTGCCATTTGGGTTTGCCCCTTCATTGCCGAAGTGATTGAGACCACAATTTCGGGAGCCGAAGTTCCAATTGCCACGATTGTCAGGCCTACTACTATTTCGGGCACTCCAAAGTGTGTTGCGATTTTGACCGACCAACTTGTCAGCAGCTCTGCCCCTACAACAATTAAGACCAAACCTGCAACTAGCAGTAGAATATCTAAAAACATAACCTTGATATTTTGAATTAAACAAAAAAAGGAGCTAGCTCTATGCTAACTCCTTTGTTGTTGACCCACAAGGGCTCGAACCTTGAACGACAGAACCAAAATCTGCTGTGTTACCATTACACCATGGGTCAATCAAGTCAATTGGTTTTCCCTTTTGACGATGCAAATATAGAGCTAAAAATATTAACTTCCAAATTTCGCAGCCAAAAATTTATTATTTTTTTACCACTACAATTTACTTTGCTCTATAAATGAGACAAATAGATCTTTGTATTGATTACCCAATGCAACCTTGCCTGTGGGCAAAATTATGTGATTATTCTCAAATGCAGTAACATACTTGGGGTTTATTATATATGACTTGTGCACCCTCATAAAGCCATATTGCGACAATCGTTCCTCGATGTTTTTCATGGTGCTCTTGGTTATATATCGCTTTTCTTGGGTATATATTTTGACATAGTCTTTGAGCCCCTCAACCATTACTATATCTGACGAAGCAATTTTTACCACACTATAATCTACCTTTACAAATATATCGCCCTCGTCCTCCGATGCCTTAGGTGCAGCCTCCTGCTCGGCCTTTTGCTTTATGGTGCATAGCTCGTTGGCACGATTAACACTCTTAAAGAATCTCTCAAACGAGAATGGTTTTACCAAATAGTCGAGCACGCTTAGCTCAAACCCCTCTAAGGCGTAGTCTTGGTATGCCGTTGTCATTATCACGATAGGCGGACGAGACATCGAACGCAACATCTCTATTCCCGATATATGAGGCATATTAATGTCGAGGAACATTAAGTCGATATTCTCGCTCGAAAGGTAGCTCATTGCCTCTATTCCGCTAGGAAATGTTGCCACAAGCTCGATGAATGGTATCTTTTTACAAAAAGTCTCAATTACCGATAGCGCCAAAGGCTCGTCATCTACTGCTATTGCTCTAATCATTGTTATATTCTCTTTAGTGGAAGGTTTAACGAGACAATAAAGTTATCGTTAACCTGCTTAATATCCAAGTTGTGTGAATCGGGATATAAAATCTCTAATCGACGCTCGATATTCTTTATTCCAATGCCCGAATGCTTGCCAGCATTATTCTTTACCAAAATCTTGTTAACAACCCCAAATTTAAGATAATTATCTGTGCAATCAATAGAAATATCTATCGTGCAAGCTTCTGAACTATCTATGCCATATTTAAAGGCATTTTCGATGAATGGTATCAACAGCAGTGGCTCAATACCATAGCCCGACAAATTACCATTTACAACAAGGTTTACTTGTGTTTTCGATGTTAACCTCAACCTATGCAAACCAATGTAATCTTCGATTATCTCAATCTCTCGCTCTAGCAGAACCAATTTTTGGTTTGTCTCATACAGCATATAACGAAGTATTGCCGATAGTTTTAAGATGCTCTCACTAGCACGAGTATCTTCGTGTGGGAGCGTTAGCGAGTAGATAGAGTTAATGGCATTAAACAAGAAGTGTGGATTTATCTGTTGCTTTAGGTAGTCGAGCTCAGAGCTCATACGCTCTTTCTCTAGCTCCATCTGTTCTTGTTCTTGCTCTCGCCATCGCACAATAAACCTAAGCACCATACTCAGCGAGAAAATAAGCAGTAAGCCATAAAACTGTACATTGGGCAGCTTACGAGTAAATGGATTATACTGATCGAGAGCATAACCACTCTCGATACGGCGCATTATTTGCTTGTTTGACATCTTGGGAGCACCCGGATGAATTACCACAGGGTTACCATCGTTTTTCTCTAGCAACTCTTGATAGAACTCAACCCTCTTGCGCAAGTCTACTGTACGCAAGCCAACAAACATAAAGCTAATAACTGCAACCGAAATTACAATGTACATGGCGTTCTTTTTGCGAAACAGAAGCCTTGGAATAAGCACAAGGTAGTTAAGGTAGAACAAAACAATGTACCCTATTCTTGCAGGCAGCGTTCTGCTCAGTTCCTTATCAAAATCAACATCATCGGTAACAATAAAGTTGAAGATGACAACTATTAGCCAAAACACAATGTGAATTATTGGCTCTTTGCTAAATATATTTTTTTTCTTTTCCATCTCACAAAATGGTTAAATTATGGACGTGGAGGTCCACCCATGCCACCACGATCACCATAACCACGAGAATTGCTCGTAGATGGCATCTTGCCTTTCATGGTATTGAATTTGTAGCTAAAGCTAAGCATAAAATACTGAGACAACACATTAGACTGTGTATCTTGCACAAACAAGCTACCAACAGAGTGTGCATAACCTTTGTTCTGACCTAGTATATCATAAGCACTAATACGCAGCTCGGCTTGGTTCTTTAGGAACTTGCGACCAATACCCATATTAAGCATATTAAAGTTCTCTAGCTCGTTAGCTCCTTCGGTAAAGTAGTAGTAGTTATATGTGTAGTCGGTATTAAATACAAAACTCTTTAGGAAGATCCAGTTAAACTTAAGACCTACCGACTCTGTTAAGTAGTTGCTATTAGTTGTTGTACCAATATCGCTACTAGCCATAGAGTAGCTAGTATTGCTAGACACAGTAAAGTCTAAATTCTCTGATATATTGCTAGATAGACCTAGCTTTAAGCCCAAGTTATTGTTTTGTGAATTACCCTCTACTCCATTATAGATAGATGGATTTTGGCTATAATTGTATGTTAGACCAGTGCTAAGGTTACTACCAATTGCTTTGATTGGGAAGGTGTAGTTAATACCAGAATAACTGCTCCAGCTTGTACCACTATTAGCATAACTACTCACCTGTGCACCACTCTGAACAAACACACCGTTTATATACTCATCTTGTGTCAAGAAGCGAGTGTTAGAAACAATACTATTTGTTGTTCCTCTGTTGAAAGAGAATATACGTAGCGATGTCGATTTATCGGGATTCATGTTATTATACATAAACATCGCACGCATCGAGTTAGCCTTGTCGAGATTTGGGTTACCCGTTGTAATTTGTAGTGGGTTTGAGTTATCAACAACATCTTGTAGCTGTGTCATCGACGGTAGCGATGGCGCACTGTAAAAACGTGCCGATATTCTTTGATTCTCGTTTATGCTGTAATCGAATCGCATATTTGCTCTAATCGAATTAAACGTATAGTCTCTATCGCTTACCGATGGTAGGGTTTGGCTATTGGTTAACGAAGCATTCTCATAGTCAACTCCTGCATTAAAGCTCAAGTCACGTCCTAGTTTATATGAGTAACCCACACCACCCGTGTTTGTAAAGTAATCACGATTTAGCTCGTTTGATAGTGCAAGATCTACGTTTGTATATGTTCCCAAAAGTGGGTCATACAAATATGTATATTTGTCGTTATCGCTCCAGTTATATGAGAATCTATAATTGAAAATAAGACCCGAACTTTTTGATAGCCTTTGTGTAAGTGTTAATTTACTACTAACGGTATTGCCCGTTGATAGAGTCGAAGCATATTGGTTGATAAGCGAGTCCGAAAACATCATCTCGGTTAGCGACGAAGTTGAACCAATTAGATATTGATCGCTATTAGAGTCTGTGATAGATGCACGAACATCAACTGTTGCACTACGCTGGTTATTAAATTTGTGCATCCATGTAATGTTACCACCTGCACGCAGGCTCTCGGCATCGTTGTGTGTCGAAGTATTTGCAGCACTATTCACTATTCCGTCTAGGGTGTTAGATGTAATAGAGTTAATGTTTGATGCACTATTAGATAGCGAAACGTATGGTCTAAAGAAAATCATGTTCTTTTCGCCCAAACCAGCCTGAACATCTAGACGAAGTGAGTGGTTATTTGCACGCGAGTTATTAAGCGTAGCAGCATTATAGATGCGGCTATCGTAGCCTGCCGTAGGGTTTGAGAAATAGTCCTGCACCAAAATTTGATCGAGACTATTTTGTGTGTTAGTAAACATATAGTTTGCACCAAGCTCTAGGAACTTATCTTCGCTCTCTTTAAATTCGCCCGAATAGTTTAGCTTAACACCGTTAGATTCTTGTAAACCATTAATGGCAGACGAACCATAAAACCTGCTACCACCCGATACACTCGATTGGTTAATATCGTTAAAGCCAAAACCTACCGTAAAACGATGGTCTCCTCTAAATATATTAACATTACCCTTTGCGTTGTAGTGACCTTCGGTACCATAACCAATAATCACATCACCAAAGTAGTTATTCTTGCTCTTTGCTTTTGTTACGATGTTTAGCGTTTTTTGTGTATCACCATCGTCAAATCCACTCATACGGCTCTGGTCGCTCTTCTCGTCATACTCTTGAATACTCTCAATAGCGTCGGCAGGTAGCGAACTAAGTGCTGCCATAGGGTTATCTTTGAAGTATGGCTTACCATCTACATAAACCTGTGTCACCTCTTCGCCTTGCGAGCTAATTTTACCACCCTCGACAGAGAAACCGGGCATTTTAGCCACCAAATCCTCGGCAGTTGCATCGGGATTGGTTTTGTAAGCACCTGCATTAAACTGTGTAGTATCGCCTAGCTGCTTTGCAATGGGAGCATCGCCCTGAATCATGGTCATATCAACCATTACACCATCGCCTTTTAGAGCGATAGGCTTGTCGAACCTAAAACTACGAGATGTTAAAGCCACCTCAATCTCTTGTGCTGTATAGCCGACAAACGAAAATTCAATTTTGTACTTTCCTAGCTTTACATCACTAAGCGAGAACACGCCCTCGTCATTAGAAATTGCACCATAGTTTGTACCCACAGCAATTACTGTTGCACCAACAATAGGTTCTTTGGTAGAGGCATCAATGACAACTCCAGAAATTGTAGCTCCTTGTTGAGCTAACGCAACCTGCCCAAACGAAAACATGGCAGCTAAGATAAGTAGTAAAAATTTAAAATTTCGCATCGTATGTTTTTTAGTTTTTTCGATTTATATATGATGAATATTGCCGCTAACAATACATCACAAAAATAAACTTTCGTCTACTCTATATATAATAAAGTAGACGAAAGCTATAAATTAAACGACAAACTATATTGCAAATCCAAAACCTAGGCCAAACATCCAGCCATTATCGCTTGGGCGATATAACGAAAGAGTGGCATCAAAATCTACACCTATTCGCATTACATTAAAGTCGATATTTAAATCTGCACCAAAACTTGTTGGGTGTTGTGCCAAATATTGCGCTCCGCTATAATAGCGCACGTGGGAGTATTCTCCAAACAGGTTAAGATGTATGCGTTTGATGTATAAAAGTGACGGAATACCTCCATCGGGGTATGCAATAGGTAGGCGATAGTACAAGCCCGACGAGTATAAAAAGTTGGGCGAAACGTTATAGTTAGCTCCTCTTGGATATAGTCTTTTTTCGCTAAAGTTATAACTACCTACGCTTTGGTACTGAAAGTTACCACGCACATTTAGGCTATGTAATCTAAACAACCCGGGCACATACACCGAACCATAGGCACTAATAATCTTACCAAACTTGGCATTAAAGGGGTTGAGTGTCGACGATACGTCTAGTTGGTAGCCATGCTTTGGAGCTAGCTCCTTAGCTGCCGTATAGTCAAAATTGCTATAAGTTATACCCATAGTTAGTTTAGATACCGACGTTGCGTCAACTTCGCCCTCTCTGTTAATTAACACATCGTTTGTGTAATTTAGACCCGTGTAGGGAACTAGCGAGCGTGAGCGTCCTGCTCGGCTCAGTGTTATTGGTAGCGATGCAACTGTATTTAGGCTAAAGTAGTCGCCACCATACTCGCGTGGGCTTTCTCGATATGAATAAACATTACGAGGTGTGCCACCATACAACGCTCCAACCGAAAAGTGCACAGGCAAGCCCGTGTATTCAATCTCGCCTTCTAGTATGTTTGAATTTAACTCAAAGTCATAACCATAACCTACCGTAGCAACTAGTGTTCCCAATAGGTTTTGTGACATGATCATAGCACCAAAATCCATATCGAATTGGTGTTCTTCGATAATTTTTTCGATATCAACATTAACAGGTAGCCAACTGTGAGCATTAAGCAAATGCCCCATACGGCGATATTTTTGGGGTTTATATGACGAAGTATCTATCGACTCACGAGCAAGCGAAACAGTGTCTAGCTTCATGGTTGCCGACCAGTCGATAAACCCCGGGTCGAGTATCTCTTTTGGCATTTTGGTTTGCTCGATTACAACTAGCGAATCTTGCTCTATTTTTTGTTTGGCAAGCTCATACCCATCGATGCTATATGTTGTCATGACAACACTACTATCACCAGCAATAGATGGCGAAAACGAGCCAAAACGAGAGTGGCTAATTTGGTGCTCGACACTAGTTTGCAAATCGTAACTATGCACCTCGTCTTTACCCGATGCAATAGATGTGAAATAGAGTTTGCCATTTGCAGCTCTTAGGTCTTTGCGTGTTACATAGCTAGGTGGGGTAATATCTTCTATTGTACCACTTTTGAGATTAACCCTCGAGAGTCTCATACCACTATCGTCAAGCAGAATAATTGCTAGGGTAGATGTTAGGCTATCCCACGCCACACCATTGAGCGATGCACCGCTCGAGTTAATGGCTATTCGTTGCTGCTCTTGGAGCGAATCCCCCGATGCTATAACTATTTGTGGCACATTATAGTCGCTATATTCTACAAAGGCAAACTGGTTGCCGCCCATAGGTGTAAAAAAGAATATATTACGCTTGTGGGTCAAAGATTTTGACTTTAACAAACGACGACTGCCAACCTCGCTAAGATCGAGGTAGCGAACATTAGAAAAGCTCTCTAAGCCCCAAAATGCCGATGTAACATACTCTGTCCAGTATAGCCTATCGCCATCTAGTACTGCTCGTGAGCTAAGGTTACCCATTCGGGCTATTCGTTTCTCGACCCCCAACGAATCTACAACTACCACTTGTGGCGGACTATCTCGGTCGCTCTTGGTTGCAACTACAAGCCCTTTGTAAGGCAAAGGGTTTGTGTATTCGGTATAGCTAGAGATTGGCGTAGGAATTATTTGTGAACTATTCTCTACCGAAGATGCCGCTGCCCATTTTTGCTTTAATATTGAAAATGTTTGATCTTTGAGCTCGGTTACCGATGTGTCGTAGAATTTGTGATATGCAATATTGGGCGAGAACAAAAGAAACGGATATCGTCCTGCATAATCGAGACCTTTGCGCCAAAAGTCGCTACCATGCAAATAGTTACCTGCCGATACCATGTAGTAACCTAGCTCATATGCCCCCGGGTTATAGTTCTTTATCGAGCCATGCACCATTTTGGTAAAACTCATATCTTGTGGGTCACTATCGGCAAGCAATGCACGATATGGCATAGAGAAACTAGGCTGCCTACCACGCCCAAACATGGCGTAGCGTGTTTCGGCTAGCGTAGCATCACCCTCGTAGAACCATGTGGGCGAAATTAGCGCAACAATTCCCATTGCCGATTGCCCAATGACGTACTTGAGGCCACTAGTAAAACCAACATTGAGGTTACTCATCTGCACCACGTGTCGATATTCGTGGGGCACTAGTTGTCGCAACCACGATAGCGCATAGCTATCGGTTGGGGGCGAGCTAAATAGCTCCATTCGAGCAGGTGCCCAGCTCACCATTCCGTTAGATTGCAACTGTTTAGAGTGAATAACAACAGGGAATTCATCTATTCTGTTATTTAGCCCTTGTGTGATTGTGGGCTTGAGTATTTCTCGGTAACCAATAACCACACGTGCCGTAGAATCTAGGTGGTGTGGGTATATAATATTACCATCTTGGCTCTTGATTTGCTCCCATTTTAGCGACGCAGGGTCTTGGCCTAGTATATAATACTGACCATACGCCCCTTTTGCTACAAAAATTAGGGCTACTACTAAAATAAGAATCTTGAATCTCATTACTATTAACCTATTACTCTAGCTTTATATCCATCTTTTTGTAGGATTTCACACACCTTTACACGAAAATCGCCCTGAATAATCACTTGACCATCCTTTGCCGAACCACCAACACCACACTTGCTTTTAAGGTGCTTTGTTAGGTCTTTAAGGTCGTCTTCGCTACCCCTAAAACCATCGACAATAGTAACCTTCTTGCCACCACGATTGCGCTTGTCGAGAGCTACTCGCAAGTTTTGCTTAGAGGGTGCTAGCGTAGGCTCAACCTCGGTTTCTGGGGTTTCATATTCATAATCAGGATTTGTAGAATAAACTACATTTAGTCTCGCTTTCCAATCGTTATTGCTCATAGTACTAATCTTTTAATTTCTCGTTTTCGATATGGCGCACACCATCTCGTTTGCTTTTTTTGGCAATATTCTTTGCAATTGCCTCTTCAAGATCTATGCCTGTTTGGTTGGCAATTGCTGTTACCACCCATATAATGTCGGCAAGTTCGTCGGCAAGAGCCTCTTCGGATATGTCTTCGCTAATTTTTGTAGATTGATCTCCAAATTTGCGAGCCATTAATCGTGCCACTTCGCCCACCTCTTCGGTTAAGACAGCCATATTTGTGAGAGGGCTAAAATATCTTACTCCCACTTTTTTTATCCAGCTATCGACCAATTGTTGCAGCTCTAGTATCTCCATTATACTCTGTTTTTAGAATCTATGATGATGGTAACAGGGCCACTGTTTATTAGCGACACATCCATGTGATTGCCAAAACTACCCTTTGCCACGCTCTTTCCAATTAGTTTTTCGACCGCCTCAACAAACTTTTCGTAAATCACCACTGCTACATCGCCTTTGGCTGCTTTTATGTATGATGGGCGATTACCCTTTTTTGTAGATGCTTGCAAGGTAAACTGGCTAATTATCATAACATCGCCTTGGGTATCTTTAACCGAAAGATTCATAACGCCATCACTATCATCCATTATTCGCATAGATGTAATTTTTGCTGCCAAAAAATCTATATCTTCTTGGGTATCGGCATCTTCGATACCAACCAACACCATTAAGCCAGCCCCAATCGAGCTATGTATTTTTTCATCAACCGTCACCGAGCAACGACTAACTCTTTGAATTACGCACTTCATATTAATAATATTATAAGCCTCCTAGAAAAAGGCTAAAAAAGAGTCTTTTACTCCACAAAGTTAAATAAAAAACGTGAATTATTTTGTTTTTTCAAATTAATACTACTATCTTTGTGTCTGCAAATGGGGAATTATCCTCTGTATTGCGGGCCTATAGCTCAGTTGGTTAGTAGCACCTGACTCATAATCAGGGGGTCCCAGGTTCAAGCCCTGGTGGGCCCACTCCCTAAAAAGAGGATGTTTTGAAATTCAAAACATCCTCTTTTTGCATTTATAGCTACCACCAAATACCCAGCCTAGTGGCTAGGTATTGAGTAAAATTTTCTATCAGTATCAAAATCTAACATCATTTGATCGAGCGCAATTGGCTCGTCCAAAAACACAACCTCAACAGTATGCTTACCTGCCTTTGTTAATTTGTGGCTAGAGATCGACAGCGACTGGTTGCGTAGCGTATTATCAAACCACTTGCCCGAAAGAAAAGGTACTTTTAGTGAAACAATTTGTGGCGAAGAACCATCGATACTAACACTATATCGCAACTCTCCATTATTTGCAGTGTGCTGCGGAACGGTTGCAAGATATAGCAGAGCATCGCCAACACTGTGGGTCTGAAAATCGAACCTTACACCACTCTTATCGCCCACTTTTATTAGCCTAGCACTAGCGCTATGCCCCAAATTCTCGTGCATCTGCCCATTAGCTTTATTTATATCGAACACCACTTTTTGGTTGCTCTCTAACGCCAAGTCACTATCTATTAAATCGACATTATTTACGTTAACATTAATATTAACACTCTTACCATTTACCTCTAGTTCTATATTTTCGCTAGTGTTGCTATATAGCTGTGGGTTAAACTCAAACACCACCTTTTGCTCGCCAACCACAGTATTATCTGCTACCACAGCGTTTATGTATTTGGGTAGCGAAACCACCTTGCAATCAACTGCCGAGCCATCGCTCGAAAAAAACGACACAAAATAGCTCTCACTTACGGGGCTAGTAAAAGCAGGAAGTTCTAGTTTGTCAACATTACAACTTGGCACAGAATCGTTCTCTACCCATGCAAATAGCTTGTTGCTGTTTTGCTTGGCTATGCTACTCGCAGGCAGAACAGGATCTTGGAACACGGGCAAATCTCGTGGCTTAAAATCCATCATGCCATCCCACTTACCACCCAACATATCTTTGTTATAGGTGTATGTGAGCGATGCAATTTGGTTATGCGCACTCTGTGACAACTCTGCATACTGTTTGGCAGCCCCAAAGCCATGCGAAGCAAAAAGCCTAGCTTTTTGTGCATAAAACATTTTCTCGTTCATTGCACAACTAGCCACAACGGGATAGTGCACGAGCTGAAAATAGGCAGCTCGCTGGTTTTTGGGTAGCTTTGAATATATTTCATTAGATATATTCGCTATATTTTGGTATGCACTCAACCTACTCTCAATTTCGTCACCAAACACAAAGGGGTTAAGCTGCGAATCATGAACGGCAGATTGCTCCTTGTTGGCCTCTACCCTATTCCACCCCAAGTGTTCGGGCTTGCGAGCGGCCGAAAGAGTATAGTATTCATTTAGGATTGTCTCTATTTCGTTGTTGTATTGAGGGTCAAAGTTTTGTGCTATCCACTCTTGGCGGTGTGCTTTGATGCTAGAGGGCGATATACTATTAATATCCCACGCAAGATCTAAGAAAAAGTTTGTTAGGTACTCAGATGGTTTAATATCACCAACATTTAATATCCATATTTTTTGTGCTCCATAGTCCCATGCACGCTTCATTTCACGATATATCAAGCCCGGCGATGTGCTTGCCAACCACAAATAGTCGTGTGGCTTACCCCAATATGATATGTGATAGTAGACTCCAGCACCACCCTGTCGCTTTTGCTCCTGAGCATTGCTCAGGCGGGTTATGTAGCCATGATTATCGTCACACCACATAGTAGTAACATCGTCGGGTAGCTTTAGCCCATTATCATAGGCTTTGAGCACCTCTTTGTAGGGAACAAAAATTTGAGGAATTTGGCTCGATTGCTCGCCATAGTAACGTGCCAACATTTTGCGTTGATCTTCGATTACGGTATTAAGCACTTGGGTTTCTTGGTCTATTGTCTCGACACCCTGCATGCGTGAATCGTGTACACCTCTCATGCCTAGTGTAAAGATATTTTCGCTCTTGCCGTTGGCCAATTCGCCTACTCGCTCGCCCCAATATTTGTTTACATTATCACTATTTGCAACATAATTATAAGCACCATATACGCTACTTTGCCACTCGCTTGCGCTACATCTCATCATAGGCTCACAGTGCGATGTACCAACAATGATGCCATATTTTTCGGATGCTTCACGATTACCTCGAACCAAATAAAACGGCACAGTGCACTCGTGCATTGCTGGCCAAATGGTATTTGCCTTTAGGCGTAACAATAGTTCAAAAATTTTGGAATAGGTTCGTGGGCCAATAACCCCTTTGTTTGATTCTTGTTCGAATGTTTTTGAACTCCATGGCATTAGCGCCCAATCCTCATCGTTGAGAAAAATACCACGATACTGCACCGATGGCATTTCGATAATTGGCTGAGCAAGGTTAATAGTTAGCTCTTGCTTTTTGGCAGGAACTACATCTGCCCACCAACACCAAGGCGACACACCCATCATGCGAGATAGTTCGAGAATTGCAAAGGCAGTGGCTCTGCTATCGCTACCTGCAAGGAGCAAACAATTTTTGCCATCAATATTGGTTGTTGATATTAAAAATGCCTCCCACCTATCTTTAATTGCAGACAAGTCTACCCCCTCGAACTGCGCTTGGGGTTCTTCGCCCAAATTCACCACCACAATAGCGCCATTTTCTACACCATCGAGTTGCACTATATTATTGTCGGTGACGCTTTGGCAATCTCCTGCAAATATATCGATAGCATTCTCAACAATTTGGTCGCTACCATTATAGTATAGCGGAGCTAGCTTACCATTTTTTATTAGATTGAAATCGTGCAAGTTTTGAGCAATTGTCTCACTACAAAGCAATAACAAAAAAAGAAAGGTATAAGAAAATCTCATAACATATAAAATTTAACAAGCCCACGTGTATGGCTTGCAATGTATTTTGGGTTAATAAATTGTTTGGCGTGTCTGTAAAAAGTGGTAGGTGCATTTGTGCATATCTACACACTTGTAACAAAGATATAGTTTTTGAACGATGATTTTGTTTAGGTGTAATATTTAGAACTAATATAGCGATATGTGTTAAAAAATAGCCAATGACAGCATAAAAATACACTAGATGGATAACTTTCAACGTATATATTTTATTTTGGTTGAATACATCGACCATTTTTTTGTATATTTGTTAGTTATAAACAGATATAGATACGATGGGAAGTTTTAAATCTCCGCTTGGGTATATTATAAATATAGTGCTATATGGGCTCACGCTCATAGCAGCAATAATGCTAGTAGTGGCACTGCTAGCGGGTCATGTGGCACCCGAGACAATGTGGTGGCCTGCCATAATTGGCCTTGGTGCACCCATAGTAATTGTGGTGAATGTGCTTATAATGCTATATTGGGTGCTTAGATGGAAGGCAATTGCGCTCGTTCCGCTAATTGTTTTAGTTGCAGGATTCTCTGGTGTTAGCAGATATATTTCGCCATCGCTCATGAAAGATTATCCACACAGCGGTAAGAATAGTTTTCGTGTTGCTACGTACAACGTGCGTGGTTTCGAAAGTTTTTCGACTCCCAAACGCTATGTTGTTAGCGAACCTGTGGTCGATAGCATTGCAGCATTCACAAAAAATAACGAAATAGATATTTTTTGTATGCAAGAGTTTAGGGTGACTAGCAACGATGTTGCCGACCATATAGACACAGCATTTGGTAGGTTTAAATATAAGAGCATAAAATTTGTAGCAAGGCACAACGAATTGGGCACAGGATTAGCAATTTATAGCCGTTACCCAATAGTCGACAGCAAGATAATATCTAGCAACAAGAGGGTGAATGGTGCAATGTATGCCGATATTGTGGTTAAAGGCGATACTATTCGTGTATTTAATAACCACCTACAAACAAGTAGCGTAGACATTGCCGACAGAGCTTTTGTTGCCGAAGTGCAGGTAGAAAACCTAGACAGCGCAGCAATAGATCAATCAAAAAACATAGTGCGCAAGCTAAGGGCAAACAACACAAGCAGACAGCACCAAGTAGATTCTATTGCACCACTAATTGAGCAATCGCCCTATCCACAAATTGTATGTGGCGATTTTAACGATGTACCTAGTTCCTATGCCTACCAAAAGATGCGAGGCGACCTACAAGATACATTCATCGAACGAGGAAAGGGCTATGGCTACACATTCAAGGAGTTTATGCAGATATTGAGAATTGATTATATCTTTGCATCGGAGAAGATAGATGTTTTGACTTACAAAAGCCCAAACATAGAATATTCTGACCATAACCCCGTTATATCTTTGCTAGAGATAAAAAAAGAGGAGTAAAACTATAAACAAAATATTATGAAAGAGTTACAAGCAAAAATTGAGCAACTATGGAATGACCGTAGCTTGCTAGAGACAGCCGAGGGCAAAGCAGCAGTATGCGAGGCAATAGAGCTACTAGATAAAGGCAAACTTCGCACAGCCGAGCCTACTGAGAATGGCTGGCAAGTGAACGAGTGGGTAAAGAAGGCAGTACTTATGTACTTCCCAATTTGTGACATGCAAACACTAGAGGCAGGCCCAATGGAATTTCACGACAAGATACCTTTGAAAAAAGGATACAAAGATATGGGTGTTAGAGTTGTACCACAGGCGGTTGCTCGCTATGGTGCATACCTTGCTCCGGGTGTAATTATGATGCCATCATACGTAAACATTGGCTCATATGTCGATGAGTTTACAATGGTTGATACTTGGGCTACGGTAGGATCGTGTGCTCAGATTGGCAAGCACGTACACCTAAGCGGTGGTGTAGGTATTGGTGGTGTGCTAGAGCCACTACAAGCATCTCCCGTAATTGTTGAGGATGGCTGTTTTATCGGCTCACGCTGCATCGTGGTAGAGGGCGCACACATTGGCAAAGAGGCTGTTCTTGGCGCAGGTGTTACCATTACTGGTTCAACAAAAATTATTGACGTTACTGGTGACGAGCCTAAGGAGTACAAGGGCTATGTTCCTGAGCGTAGTGTTGTAATTCCGGGTACATATAACAAGGAGTTTGCAGCAGGAACTTATGGCGTACCATGTGCTATTATTATTGGCAAGCGCAAAGAGTCTACCGACCTTAAAACATCGCTTAACGA
>CAYJIL010000057.1:0-15262 GCA_964370235.1 uncultured Rikenellaceae bacterium
ATATCGTGAATGAGATTCAAGAGGTTTACCGTATGCAGGGTGTGAAGATCAACGACAAGCACTTTGAGATCATTGTTCGTCAGATGATGAACAAGGTTAAGATTCAAGATCCGGGTGATACTCGTTTCCTTGAGGAGCAAGTTGTTGATAAGTGGGAGTTCATGAAAGTTAATGACGACATTTACGATCGTAAGGTTGTTGTTGATGCAGGTGACTCTACCGAACTTCACGCAGGTCAGATTGTAACACTACGTCGTCTTAGAGACGAGAACTCTATCCTTAAGCGTAAGGACTTGCGCACGGTAGAGGTTCGTGACTCTATACCGGCTACGTCTAACCAGATACTTCAGGGTATCACACGTGCCGCTCTTCAGACGAACAGCTTTATTTCGGCTGCATCGTTCCAGGAGACAACTAAGGTTCTTAACGAGGCTGCTATTAATGGTAAGTTTGACCCATTAGAGAAGCTAAAAGAGAATGTTATTTGTGGTCACCTAATCCCAGCGGGTACAGGTGCACCAGCGTTCCAAAAGGTTGATGTTGCAATGACATATAACAATAAGCAAGAGTAATTCTCTTACTATACATGAAAAGGGCTACCCACTAGGGTAGCTCTTTTTTTGTTTACCTCTATACATTTGTATAACGATAATGCACAAATCGCACTAGGCATAGCTGTGTTAAGTGATTATAGCGATGAACTAGAAATAGTTATTCGCCCTGCCTAATAACTAGTGATAGCTTTACCACCAATAATAAAAATGGCGACAAATAGATATTATTCTACTTGTCGCCATATTCTTATTGGTATGTTACTTCCTTTTTACCTATTTGCCGCACGTAACCTACGCCACACAGCAACTATTGCAGTCAATCCATACACCGCAAACAGTGCCCATAGGCGTGTTATTTCGCTTTTTATGGCAGCAAACTCTGCACCACGAATCTCAATAGCCGAAAAACCATTAATAGCGTTAGATGATGGTAGCAGGTAGCCTAGTTCATATAGCCATTGTGGCATGCCCTCTTTGGGGAACGAAACACCACTTATCATTAGGAATGGAATAGACCATGCTACAAATGCAATGATAGATGCCTCACGTGATGTAAATAGTGCCGAGAACGTTAGAGATAGCATTATTACCGATGCAATGTATGGTAGCATTAGAAGCGATAAATCGCCCCACGATGCAGCAATAGGGTAGCCCCATAGCGGATACACCACACCAAATATAAGAGTTGCAAACGGAACAATCATTGCCATGTAGGCAATAAACTTACCCAAGGTAACCTCTAGTGCGTTGTATGGTTTATCGTTGTGTCGATATGCCAAAAAGCCTTTGCGCTCGTGCTGTGTACCGCCCACCATGCCAATACCCAGCAATAGTGTTTGCTGAATTATTAGTAACATGATTGGTGGAAGTACATAGGTAGCGTATCCCTCAATGGGGTTGTATAGCTTTATGCTTTTTAGCTCTGCTGGCGAAGTGAGCCCCTTGCTCACTACATCGTTAATGCCTAGTGAGTATAGCTCGTGTTCGAGCCTGCCTATATTAAATTCGGTAAGTATCTCTACTAGCGCATTATATATTTGTTTATATGCCAAAAAATATGATGCATCGGCATATATTCCAACCTTTGTTTGCTCGCTAGACATGAGCTTAGAGTCAAAATCGTGTGGTAGATATACAACGCCGTATATGTTGTTATTATATAAAAGGTCTTTTGCCTCCGAAATACTCGATGTAATATATGCTACATCTACATTGGCAGCACTTCGCAATTCTCTAATAAAGCGGCTAGCCTCTTCGCCTTTGCTCTCGTTTACAACGGCTATGGGTATCTCTCTAAAAATCTCGTTGCGGTAGACCAGCGAGTAAACAGTGCTATATATTAACATAGCACCAAACAAAAACAGTATGACACCACTGTCCTTTACAGCCAACCTTACCTCGTTGGTTGCTGTGTGTAGTATGTTTGTGAATGCTTGTTTGATTTTTTGCATATCTACTCCCCCCAATATTTAGAATTAGTAGTAATAGCCCTCAATCTTGGCAGGGTAATCATAGACACTACCACAAATAGTAACATTGCAAGAAGTGGCTCGATAGAGTATATAAACGAAGCCCCTCGCAGCTGATCTGTAATTATAATCTCCATGTAGTATGTAAGCGGAAATATATATGCAAGTGCTGCAATATGCCCATCCATAGCATCTAGCGGAAACGTAAGCCCCGATATAGAGAATGCCACAATTGAATAACCTGCGCCAATAGATAGCGTTGAAGATAGTTTGGGGATTAACGAAAAGAATATTACCCCCACAGCCTGATATGACAGCACTAGTAGTATCGAAGTTGCTATTAACATTAAAGGCGAACCATTAAGCGGCACACCCATACCGCTCACTAGTAGCAGCTGTGTTAATATTATCATAATGCTATAAATGATGGTATATGGTGCTATCTTGCCCACAAGTGCTACAACTATATTATTACCTGCTGTTTGGTACCACTCAATTGTACTTGCTCTCTTAAATTCCATACCTATTGCAAACACTACCGATAGTAGTGCAAATATAGATATTGTCAAAGGCAAAAATGCTGGCAGCAGATAGTAGGCGTATGATGTGTATGGGTTGAAAAGTATGTGGCTATCAATTGCTACGGGCATCGCCATAGCCATTGCTCTATCGCCGGTAACTCCTAGGTTTGCGAGTTTTTTTAGCCCCGAACCCACCGAAAAGGTCATGAGCACCGTTTTTACCCCCTTTTCGACTAATGCTCCCGACAGCAAGTTTACTTCGCTCACAAAAAGCGGTACTTCTTGTGAGTGGTTACCATATACGTTTGCCTCGAATTGGGGCGGTATAACTAGTAGTGCTACAACTGCTCCGCTCTCGATTAGCTCTTGCCCTTGCTGCATCGACTCTACCTTATAGCTGCACTCAACTAGTGAGTTTGCATCTATCATCCTAATCACCTGCGACGAAAGGTCGCTTTGGTTTTGGTCAAATACTGCTATTGGCAAGTCCGAAGGTACTCCCTTATAAAATATTGTCGATAGCATAGCTATCACCACAATAGGAATTAGCACCATAGCCGTGATAGACCATTTGTGGTCTAGCCATGATGTTATCTCTCTAATGAATGATGCCTGCAAGCCTCTCATTGCGCTCTTTTGTTAAATTGTGTTCCAATCTACCAAGGCTGTCATGCCTGGTCGTAGTCTCTCGTGGTGCTCGACAGGGTGTAATCTAACTTCGAATGTGCGAATATCGAAATCGCCACTTGCACGAGTTGCTGCCCACGTTGCATAGTGTGCCTCTACGGCAATGTAGCTCACCTTTGCACGTATTGTCTCCTTAATTGCAGGTATATGTACATATACTTCGACCCCCTCCTCTATTTTGGGTAGTAGAGTCTCTTTTATATTGAACGAGAACCACACGTCTTTTGTGTCAATTACTGTTACTACGGGGTATGCTATGCCCACAAGCTCGCCTTTCTCTGAGCCAACAGTAAGAATACGACCATCTATTGGCGAATACTGCTTAGCCTCGGTAAGTAGCGAGTTTATCTCTTGCAAGCCACCCATAGCCTGCGATACGATTGCTTGTGCAGCTACCTTTTGTTCTTTGCGGCTACCTTCTTGTGCAAGCGAATACTCTAGCTTTGCAATTTCGTGGCTTCTTTTTGCAGCCTCATACATTGCTTTTGCCTCGTCTAGCCTTTGTTGTGGCACTACACCATCGTTATATAGGTTTTCGACACGCTTATAGGTAACCTGAGCAAGATCCATTGCTACCTTTGCCTTTTCGACAATTTGTGAAACCACCTCTTTTTGCTGAGGTCTCAAACCCGTTTGTGCCATGTCGCTTTGTGCATCGGCTGCACGCACCATTGCTTTTACCTGCTCTAGTTTTGCATCAATCTCGGGTGTTGTTAACGAATATAGAAACTCTCCCTTTTTTACATAATCGCCCACCTTTAGCGAAAGAGAATCTATTCGTCCCGGTATCTTTGATGCTACTTTGTATGATTGCGCTACAACTTCGCCCTGCAACATTACTGGACGTGGCTCTGTTAGCTTCCATGTTGTGATGCCTGCTACCCCAGCAATGGCAACTATAATCACAATCGTAATAATTGTTTTAGCTGATTTCATATCCTACTATGTTAGTTTGGTTGGAATGTTATTGGTTGGTATGTGCTCTCTGAGCTTAGCGAAAGAAAACCTGCACTATCGCCACATAGCTCTAGTAGCTTGGCGTATGCAACAGAGTAGCCATAGGCAGCTTGTAGTCTTTCGACCTTGCTCACCGCAAGCAGTAACCTAGCATCTACCACTTGGCTCGATGTGGCGTTACCCTCGGTAAATGCACTATCTTTTACTCTCAAATATTCTCTGTTAAATTCGATGGTAGTATCTAGCGACTCTATAATCTCGACATATCCCTTCATATCGTTATATAGCTTTTCGACAAGGGTTTGCACATCACTTTGGGCTTTCTCTTCGAGTATTGATACTTGTTTTTGGCGTAACTTAGCAGCCCTAACTTTGTTCTCTCGGCTAAAACCATCAAATATATTAAACTTTAGACCTGCGCCTACTACCCACTGCGGCACCATCGAAGTTAGTTGATAGCTATATGCATTAATGCCACCTAGTGCAACAAGTTCGGGGAGATATGCACTCTTTTCGAGCTTTATGCCTTGCTTTGCTATCTCTTCTTGTATTTTGAGTTGCTTAATGCTGTGGTTGTTGTGCGATGCAAGTTGTTTAAAATGGTCTATTGGCTTTTGCTCGCCAATAATAAATAGCGATGAAACGGGCATATAGTCGGCATTAATATCGCCAAGAGTATTACCAAGTGCCTCAGACAAGGTCTTTAGGGTGTTTATCGATATATTTAAATCTCTTTTGGCGTTCGATACATACATTTGTGCATGTAGCCTTTCGACCTTTGCTATCATGCCATTTCTCTCTAGCGACTCTGCGTTTTTTAGGTGTAGTTCCATACCTGCTAACACCTCTTTACGTGTCTCGACTACCTGCATTGCCAACATATAGCCATAGTAGCTTTCGACAAGCTCGCTAATTAGCACATCTTTTACCTTGTTTGTATTTTCTTGCTCTGCCGAATGTTTTAGCTTTGCTACTCGTGAGGCAACATTTATTTTGCCGCCCGTGTAAAGTGGCATTGCAGCCGTAAAGCCTACTATTGCAAAATCTCTATCTTGTAGTGGTAACGAAAAATCTGCTGCAATGATCTCTTGCATGAGAGGTTGTTTCATTAGCTCGGCTGCCACTGCTGGGTCGAGTAGCGAGCCTACTGCCGAGATAGTGCCATTCTTTACTCCGTTGAGGTCGAATGCTATATCGTCAGACATATATGTATAGCTTGCATCTAGCGAGATTTTGGGTAGCCTCATTCCGTTAATCACACGGCGCTCGGCATGGCTAGCATCTGTTGCGAGTGACGATATTTCTATCATCTTGCTATTTTGAATTGCAATTGCTGCTGCTTGGTCTATTGTTAAAGGTTTTTTTTCTTGTGCGCTAGTTACTGCAGCACTCAAAAGTAATGTAGCTAGAGTTAGATATCTTTTCATGCTATCTATATCTTGTTTATATTTTGAGTATATGTGCTCAAATTACATATAGTTGAATTGTGAAAACTTTGTCAAAAATATATAAAATATTCTGATTTTCAAACTTTTTAGTTATATTTATAGCCATAATATGCTATACTTGTTTTTGGGGATTTGTTGTCTAATATTGGCTTTTGTGTTTTTGTTATGGTGTAATTCTGTTTTTATAGCACCTTTTTCTATATTTTTTCTTTTTTATTTTGATACCCCCATAAAAATAGGGGGTCTGTCTCTAAAAACATGTTTTTTTTAGAAAAAATGGCTAAAAATTGTGTGAGTAAAATAAAAAATGTATTTTTGCAACGTAAAACTGGTAAAAATACGGGGGTGTCCTAGTTTTTTTATCAATTCCCTATGTTAGTCATACAATTTATGGGGGGTAACTAAAAATATACATAAACATAGTGGTAAGGCCAATGTTGGTGCCACGTTTAAAATATAAGTAACTTATGGCAACTTTAAGATTTAAGATGGTTGAAAAGGCTATTGGAAGAAAAGCCTTAGATGTAAAAGCTCCAGAATCAAGACCAAGCGAATATTTTGGTGAAAAGGTTTTTGGTAGAAAGCAGATGCGCAAATATCTACACAAGGATGTCTATAAGGCACTAGTAGACTCTATGGATAATGGTACGCCACTATCTAGCGAGATTGCAGATCAAATTGCAGCAGGTATGCGCAATTGGGCACTAGAGATGGGTGCAACTCACTACACACACTGGTTTCAGCCGCTAACAGGTTCTACTGCCGAAAAGCATGACGGTTTTATCGACACAGACAATGTGGGTGGTGCAGTCGAAGAGTTTTCGGGTAAACTGCTTTTGCAGCAAGAGCCAGATGCTTCGAGTTTTCCAAATGGTGGTATTCGTAACACTTTCGAAGCACGTGGTTATAGTGCTTGGGACCCTTCGTCTCCTGCGTTCATTGTTGATACAACACTTTGTATCCCTACTATTTTTGTTGCATACACGGGTGAGTCGCTAGACTACAAAACACCACTTCTTCGCTCTGTGCGCCGAGTGAGTGATATAGCTGCAAAGGTTTGTCGCCACTTCGACCCACAAGTTACAAAAGTTAAATCGTTCCTTGGTTGGGAGCAGGAGTACTTCCTAATCGACGAAGGTCTTTGGGCTGTTCGTCCCGACCTAATGCTAACTGGTCGCACACTAATCGGTCACGAGAGTGCAAAGAACCAGCAGCTAGAAGATCATTATTTTGGTTCTATTCCAAACCGAGTAATGAGTTTTATGAAAGATCTTGAGTATGAGTGTCTAAAGCTAGGTATTCCGGCTAAGACTCGTCATAACGAGGTTGCTCCAAATCAGTTTGAGCTAGCTCCAATATACGAAGAGGCTAATCTTGCAAACGACCACAATCAGCTACTAGTATCGGTAATGAATGAGGTTGCTATCAAGCATGGCTTCCGTGTGCTACTACACGAAAAACCATTCAAAGGTGTAAATGGTTCGGGTAAGCACTGTAACTGGTCTTTGGGAACAGATACAGGTATAAACCTATTCTCGCCGGGCAAAACCGAAGATGAGAACCTACTATTTATTACTTTCCTTGTAAATACAATCATGGCAGTATATAAGAACAATGCTCTTTTCAAGGCAAGTATCTCTACTGCTACTAATACACACCGTTTGGGTGCTAACGAGGCTCCTCCAGCAATTATCTCTGTATTCCTAGGTTCTCAGCTATCACAAGTGCTAGACGATATCGAGAACGGTAACCCAGAGGCACTTGCACTAGATGGCAAAGGTAGATTCGAAATGGCAGGTATTTCGCACATCTCAGACCTAGTGATGGATAATACAGACCGTAACCGTACTTCGCCATTTGCATTTACTGGTAACCGTTTCGAGTTCCGTGCAGTGGGTTCTTCGGACAACTGTGCACGTTCGATCATCGTTCTTAATAGTACTGTTGCTCACCAGCTTGCAAAATTTGAAGCAGAGCTATCAGATCTACTTGCAAACGGTGGCGAACTTAAAACATCTATTCTTTCTATCCTTAAAGGATATATCGCAGAGTGTAAGGCTATTCGTTTCGATGGTAATGGTTATAGCGATGAGTGGAAAGAGGAGGCATTTGCACGTGGTCTAGACTGCGAAACTTCGGTTCCAAAGATTATCGATAACTTTACTTCGCAATCTACAATCGATATGTTCTCGGGAGTACTTTCGCCAGTAGAGCTACACGCTCGTAGCGAGGTATATTGGGAGATGTACACAAAGAAAATTCAGATCGAGGCTCGTTTGTTGGGCGATCTTTCAATCAACCACATTATACCAGCGGCATCACGCTACCAAGCACTACTGCTAGAGAAGGTGAGCAACATCAAAAATGTTATGCCAGCCGATAAGTTCGAGCAAATTGCAAAGAGCGACCTAGATGCTATTTGTGCAATTTCTGAGCACGTGAATATTGTACGTGAGCATGTTGAGAATATGGTTGAGCAGCGTAAGATTGCTAACATAATCGAGGATGAGAGAGAGAAAGCAATTGCTTATCACGACAACGTAGTACCAGAGTTTGAGATTATCCGCCGTCACATCGACCGCATGGAGCTAATCGTTGATAACGAAATTTGGCCGCTACCAAAATATCGTGAAATGCTATTCATAAGATAGTAACACGCTCTTTTAATAAAGCTAAACTATAGCCGCACAGAGTCTTCCCGACAAGACCCTGTGCGGCTTTAGGCGGCAAAAGGGTTTTTTTGATGTGTGTTTTTAATTATAGGGCAGAGTATATGTTTTAGTTAATGTATATTATGCAGGTTTGATGATTAATTAGTCGGGAAAATTAATCTGTTACCAACCTCTCTGCCCTTTTATAGCCTAAATTTATGATAGAAACAGGAAGATTTCCCGAAATTCAAGGTCTGTATGATCCTGCTAGAGAGAAAGATAGTTGTGGTGTTGGTCTAGTAATAAAGATAGATGGTACAAAATCACATTCTATAGTAGATAATGCTCTACATGTTCTCGAGCACATGGTACACAGAGGTGCCGAGGGTGCAGACAATAAAAGTGGTGATGGAGCAGGTATAATGATTCAGATACCACACGAATTTATTCTTTTACAAGGTATCCCGCTACCCGAACGAGGACACTATGCAACCGGTCTTGTCTTTTTGCCAAAAGACGAACAACTCCAACGAGAGGCTATGCAGTTAATAAAAAAATCTGCCGATGAGTTGTCGTTAGAGGTTTTGCATATTAGAGATGTTCCCGTTAATAGCGATATTTTGGGAGCTGCTGCTGCCGAGTGCGAGCCAAATATTAAACAAATATTTATTGCAGGTGCATCGGCACAAGATTTACCTAGCCGAGTATACTCTCTTCGCAAAAGAATAGAACGTAAACTTATCGACCTAAATAACAACGATACATACATCGTATCGCTTTCAACTACAAATATTATATATAAAGGGATGCTTAGTTCGCTACAACTAAGAGATTATTTTATCGACTTAAGTAGCCCCTACCTTACTAGTGCTATTGCTCTGGTTCACTCACGCTTTTCGACAAATACTTTCCCGCGTTGGTCCCTGGCACAACCGTTTCGTCTGATAGGGCACAATGGCGAAATTAATACCATAAAAGGTAACCGTAGCTGGATGCACACGCGCGAATCGCTTTTGAGCTGTGCTGCAATAGGCGATATGGCAGAGGTGTGTCCAATTGTTCAACCCAATATGAGTGATAGTGCATCGCTTGATAATGTGCTAGAGTTTTTTATTGCTTGTGGGCTATCGCTTCCGCACGCAATGTCTATGCTAGTTCCCGAGAGTCACGATAACGATAAAAACCCAATATCTCCCGACTTAAAAGCATTTTATGAGTATCACAGTATATTTATGGAGCCTTGGGATGGGCCTGCTGCGCTACTATTTTCTGACGGTAGATATGCTGGTGGTATGCTAGATAGAAACGGGCTTCGTCCGGCTCGCTACTTTATAACGCACGATGGCGAAATGGTTATGGCATCGGAGACTGGTGTTATTGACATTGAACCATCTCGAATAAAAGAAAAAGGACGTTTGCTACCAGGCAAAATACTAATGGTTGACACTAAGTTAGGCATTATTATTAGAGATGGGCAGATAAAACAATCGCTAGCTGCCGAACACCCATACCGAGATTGGATGGCACGAGGTAGAGTAATCCTAAAGGATATACCATCTGGTCGTGTTATCTCTAACTCAATAGACGATTACGATCGCCTATTACAAGTGTATGATTATAGTAAAGAGGATGTTGAGGTTGTTATTAAATCGATGGCCGAAACAGGTGCCGAACCACTAGGCTCTATGGGTAATGATACTCCCCTAGCAATTCTATCGTCTAAACCACAAAGGTTGTTTAACTATTTTAGACAACAATTTGCACAGGTTACAAACCCACCAATAGATCCTATTCGTGAGGAGCTTGTTATGACACTTGCTAGCTACATAGGTTCTATTGATGGTAATATTCTAAAACCATCGGCAGATCACTGTAAGGTGGTGAAGCTATCTAGCCCAATTATTACCAATAGTGAGTTAGCTACGCTCAAAAACTTGCAGTACAAAGGCTTTAAAACGCTATCTATACCTATGCTATTTAATGCAAATGGTGGTAGCGATGCACTATCCGATGCAATCGAGGCAATGTGCAAGAGTGCTCAGGATGCTGTTGAGGCAGGTTATAACTACATTATAGTGTCGGATCGTGGTGTTAGCCCAGACTTGGCTCCAATACCTTCGGTGCTGGCTACGTCTGCAATTCACCATCACCTAATTCGAGTAAAGCGACGCTCACAAGTGGCTCTTGTTGTAGAAACAGCAGAGGCTCGTGAGGTTATGCACATGGCTCTAATTCTGGGCTTTGGCGCAAGTGCCGTAAACCCGTACTTGGCTTTGGGGGTTGTAGATAGGCTAACTGCTACGCACCAAATTCAACAAGAGTATAGCTCTGCCGAGTCTCACTACATATCGGCTCTAAACAAAGGGCTTAAAAAAATATTGTCGAAAATGGGAATTTCGACAATGCGTAGCTATCGTGGAGCAAAGATTTTTGAGGCAGTTGGTCTTTCTCAAGATTTGATATCAAAATATTTTCATGGGCTATCGTCTTCGTTGGGTGGAATTAATCTAGATATTATAGCAGCCGAAGTGCTTGCACCGCTACACTTGGCCTATGGGCGAGACAAAGATAGTGAGCGTCTTTTGAAATCGATAGGTAAGTATTGCTATCGTGTCGATGGCGAATCACACGCATGGAATCCCGATACAATATCAACGCTTCAGCTAGCAACAAGATTGGGTAGCTATAAGAAGTTTGAAGAGTTTACAAATATGATTGATAACAAACCACGCCCAACATTTTTGCGTGATATGCTATCAATCAAAAAAGGCGATGCTATACCTATCGAAGAGGTTGAGCCTATCGAGTCTATTATGAGTCGCTTTGTGACAGGTGCTATGTCTTTTGGTTCTATATCAAAAGAGGCACACGAGGCTATGGCAGTTGCTATGAACATAATTGGCGGCAAGAGCAACACGGGCGAAGGTGGCGAAGAGGCATCTCGAAATGTTGTTGGTGCCGATGGTATCGATCGTCGCAATAATATCAAACAAGTTGCATCGGGTCGCTTTGGTGTGTCTGCCGACTACCTAAGCTATGCCGATGAGATTCAGATAAAAGTGGCGCAAGGTGCCAAACCGGGCGAGGGTGGACAGCTACCGGGCTACAAAGTAGACGAGGTAATTGCAAAAGCTCGTCATGCTATACCGGGTATCTCGCTAATTTCGCCACCACCACATCACGATATATATTCTATCGAGGATCTTTCTCAGCTAATATTCGACTTAAAGAACGTAAACCCTCGTGCTCGCATTAGTGTTAAGCTAGTGAGCGAGACGGGAGTAGGTATTATTGCTGCAGGTGTAGCAAAGGCAAAAGCCGATATGATACTTATTTCGGGTGGCGATGGAGGTACGGGTGCTAGCCCAATAAGTTCGATTTACCATGCTGGTTTACCTGTCGAGCTTGGTTTGGCCGAAGTGCAGCAAACTCTGCTACTAAATAACTTGCGAGGCAAGGTGCGTTTGCAGGCCGATGGTCAAATAAAAACTGGTCGAGACATTATTGTGGCGGCTATCTTGGGTGCCGAAGAGTTTGGTTTTGCAACTAGTGCACTCATAGTTTTGGGTTGTGTGATGATGCGTAAGTGCCACGAAAACACATGCCCTGTGGGAGTTGCTACGCAAAATGAACGTTTGCGAGGTAACTTTAGAGGTGCTGCCGATTATCTTGTTAACTTTTTTAGGTTCTTGGCCGAGCAAACTCGTGAACATCTTGCCGCTATGGGCTATCGCTCGATAGACGAAATTGTGGGGCAAACACACTTGCTTGAGGCAAAGCAATATCTTGACGATAATAAGTTATCGAGCATTAATCTCGATAAACTACTATACAAGCCACAAGTAGCAGATGAAGTATCTTTGCTTTGTAACACCAAGCAAGATCACCATATTGATACTATACTCGATCGCAAGTTGATTGGTATGCTTGCTCCTTCGCTAAGTAGTGGTCACCCTTCACGTTTGGTGTTCCCTATTGCAAATACCGACCGTTCGGTTGGAGCCATGTTAGCAGGCGAAATAGCACACTTATACCCATACAAAGGTTTGGCAGACGATACCATAAATATTACATTCAAAGGTTCGGCAGGTCAGAGTTTTGGTGCATTCTTGCCAAAGGGTGTAACTTTTGACCTCAAAGGCGATGCTAACGATTATGTTGGTAAGTCGCTATCGGGTGGTCGCATCATCATTACACCTCCTAATGGTAGTACTTTTGCTCCCGAAGATAATATAATTGTGGGTAATACTCTGTTGTATGGAGCAACCTCTGGCGAAATGTATGCTGCTGGAGCTGCTGGTGAGCGCTTTGCTGTGCGAAATAGTGGAGCAACGGCAGTAGTTGAGGGTGTTGGTGACCATTGCTGTGAGTATATGACAGCGGGTCGTGTTGTTGTGCTTGGTAAAACGGGGCGTAACTTTGCTGCTGGTATGAGTGGTGGTGTAGCCTATGTTTGGAATAAATTAGGTACTTTTGACTATTTTTGTAATATGGGGATGGTTGAGTTGTCGCTAGTAGAGGATAGTGCCGACGAAAAAGAGCTACTGTCGTTGATTAAGGCTCACTACAACTATACGGGTAGCCCACTAGCTGCAAGAATGCTAGCCTCGTGGAATAGCTACCAAGGCGAATTCATTAAAGTAATGCCATTTGAATATAAGCGAGTGCTTGCGGCACAAAGGCTAGCCGAGCTAGAGGCAAAAATTGCAAGAGTTGAACGTGACTATTAGAGAAAGGAGATAAATATAATGGGAAATCCAAAAGCATTTCTAAATATAAAGCGCAAAGATGGTGGCTATCGTCCTGTTTATGATAGAATGAACGACTATGCCGAAGTAGAGCAGACGCTAAACATTGAGGATCGCAAGCAACAAGCATCAAGATGTATGGAGTGTGGCGTGCCTTTTTGCCACAAAGCGTGCCCGCTAGGCAATATTCAGCCCGAATGGCAAGATCTATTATATAAAGGTAACTTTAAGGGTGCCTATGAGTTACTAAGTTCAACTAACGATTTTCCCGAATTTACGGGGCGCATTTGCCCTGCTCTGTGTGAAAAATCGTGTGTATTGGCACTTGTCGACGACGCTGTAACTATTAGAGAAAACGAAGCTGCATTAGCCGAGAATGCTTTTGCTTATGGTTATGTAGTGCCACGAGTAGTAAGCAAGCGTAGTGGTAAGAGTGTGGCAGTAGTAGGCAGTGGGCCAGCTGGTTTGGTGGCAGCAAGTAGGTTAAATCAAATGGGACACAGTGTAACGGTGTACGAAAAAGACGAGTATGTCGGTGGGCTTTTGCGACTAGGGATACCCGATTTTAAACTCAACAAAGCAGTTGTAGAGCGCAGAGTCGATATTCTACAAAAAGAGGGCATTCGATTTGTATGCTCAACTCAAGTAGGCCGTGATATAAGTTACGAGCAGTTAAAGAGCGATTTTGATGCAATAGTGTTAACTGTTGGTTGTTCTGTACCACGTAATTTAGATGTACAAGGTCGCCAGCTAGATGGTGTGCACTTGGCATTAGATATGCTAAAGATGCAAAATCGTATTGTTAGTGGTGCCGACATTCAATCTGTAATAAACGCCAAAGGCAAAAAAGTAGTTGTAATTGGTGGTGGAGATACTGGGTCAGACTGCGTGGGTACTTCTATTCGCCAAAAAGCTGTTTCGGTAATGCAGATTGAGATTATGCCTAAGCCGCCCGAGGTAGAGAATCCTCAAACTCCGTGGCCTGCATATCCACAAATATTGCGCACATCTTCTTCGCATCTCGAGGGGTGTGAACGTGAGTGGTCGCTATCAACCCGTCGTTTTGTAGGCACTGGTGATAAGTTGTGTGGTGTCGAAGTAGAGAGAGTAGAGTGGGTAAAAGACCAAACAGGCCGCATGAGTGCTCAGCCAACGGGCGAAATTCGAGTTTTGGAGGCCGACTTAGTGTTGTTAGCCATGGGCTTTGTGGCTGTTGAATCCGAGGGTATTATTGCACAATCGGGTGTTGAGTTAACTCCCCAAGGCAATATAATGGTTGACGATAGAGGCCAAACTTCTGTCGAAGGGCTTTTTGCTGCTGGTGATAGCGCTATGGGGGCATCGCTTGTTGTAAGAGCAATGGCGTCGGCTCGAGACATGGCAATAGCTGTTGATGAATATTTAACTAAATAAGATAATATGTGTGGAATTGTAGCACTCTTTGATGTAAAAGAGGATAGTACACTGCTAAGAGGCAGGGTGTTAGAGATGGCTCGTAAGATACGCCATCGTGGGCCAGATTGGTCGGGAATATATGTAGGTGATAAGGCTATTTTGGCGCATGAGCGTCTTTCGATTGTTGATCCACAGTCGGGAGGACAGCCCTTGCGTAGCAAAGATGGCAGATATATATTGGCTGCCAATGGCGAAATTTATAATCACAAGAGTTTGCGAGAGGAGCTATCTAGCGAATATGAATTTTTGACAGGTTCAGACTGCGAGGTAATTATACCTTTATATATTAAGTATGGTGTCGATGCTCTAAAGCACCTTAGTGGTATCTTTGCATTTGCGCTATATGATAGCCACACCGGTGACTATTTAATTGGTCGTGACCACATGGGTATTATACCTTTATATATAGGTCACGATAGCGAAGGGCAATTGTATGTTGCCTCGGAGCTAAAATCGCTAGAGGGTGTTTGCGATACTATCTCTCCGTTTGCTCCGGGTCACTGCCTTAGCAATAACGACACAAAGCCTACTCGCTGGTACACTCGCCAATGGGAAAGCTACGATGCCGTAGAGGATGGGCATAGCGATATTTCGGCTATTCGTGATGCTCTAAAGGCAGCCGTAAAACGACAGATGATGAGCGATGTGCCTTATGGTGTGCTACTTTCGGGGGGGCTTGATTCTTCAATCATCTCGGCTATTGCTGCACAATATGCGGCTCGTCGTATCGAGAGCGAAGGTGCCGACGAGGCTTGGTGGCCACGTCTACACT
>CAYJIL010000058.1:0-15171 GCA_964370235.1 uncultured Rikenellaceae bacterium
AGGTAGTAAAGTGTACTACCATTAACCATCCCGCCTTGAGCAAAGGCATGAAGTATATTACCTTAATTCATACTCATTAACTCTCTATATTTTGGCAGAGGCCAAATCTGATCATCAACAATCAACTCCAAATGGTCGATATGATACCTTATCGTATTCAAATACGGCTTAACATCATTTAAATAACCCTCAGCCCTCTCAGGAATACTTGCGATGTTATTACATCGCTTACGCTCCTCAACCATCAAAAAGCTATTCTCACGTATTGCCTTAATATGATTGGCAATAGTGCGAATTGTCTTTATCTCTTCGGCAGCTAGAGTCTCATACTCCTCGGGCAGAATACGCTTTATACCTTTTACATTCTCGATGAGAACACTTTGGTACTTAATCGCAATGGGTATAATATGGTTGGCAGCCAAATCTCCTAGCACACGAGAATCTATCTGTATCTTCTTAACAAGCTGCTCATTCATTACCTCATAACGAGCATGCAGCTCCGATGAGTTGAATACTTCGTGACGCTCGAATAGGCTCTTGGCATCGTCTCTAATAAATAGCTTGAATGCTTCGGTAGCACTATTAATGCTCTCTAGTTTTCGCACTTTTAGTGCCTCATCTATCCATTCAGAGCTATATCCGTTGCCCTCAAAACGTATCTTCTTTGACTCCTTTATATACTTGCGGATAACTTGTAGTATTGCTTCATCCTTTTTTACTCCTTTGGCTATAAGCTCTTCGGTTTCGTTCTTAAAATCGATTAGAGTATCTGCCATTGCTGTATTTATGACAATGAGCGGAGCGGCACAATTGCCCGACGAACCAGTTGCACGAAACTCGAACCTATTACCCGTAAAGGCAAATGGAGAGGTGCGGTTGCGGTCGGTATTATCTAGCAAGATATCTGGAATTTTACCAATATCTAGTTTTATATCTGTCTTTTCGTCTGGCGAAAGTTTCTTGTCCGATATGCGAGTCTCTATGTTGTCTAGCATATCGGATAGGGTAGAGCCTGCAAATACCGAAAGCACCGATGGAGGAGCCTCGCCACCACCTAAGCGGTGTGAGTTTGACTCGCTAGCGATGGATGCCATCATTAGCGCACCATGGTCGTGTGCTGCCTTGATTGCACAAACAAAAAAGATTAGGAACTGCATATTATTCTTGGGTGTCTTGCCCGGTGCTAGCAGGTTGACTCCCGTGTTTGTGAGTAGCGACCAGTTACAGTGCTTGCCCGAACCATTCACCCCATCAAAAGGCTTTTCGTGGAATAACACTCGCAAGCGATACTTGGGTGCTAGCCTACGCATAATGGTCATTAGTAGAGTATTATGGTCGACAGCAACGTTTGCCTCCTCAAACATTGGTGCACACTCAAACTGGTTGGGTGCTACCTCGTTGTGGCGTGTCTTTAGGGGGATTCCTAGCTTATATGCCTTGTACTCAAACTCTCTCATAAAGCTAGAGACACGCTCGGGGATAGAGCCAAAGTAGTGATCGCCTAGTTGTTGATCTTTGGCGGCAGTGTGCCCCATGAGGGTGCGCCCTGTTTGCATAAGGTCGGGACGAGCCATAAATAGTGCCTCGTCTACCAAAAAGTACTCTTGCTCCCAACCTAGCGTAACGTTCACCTTCTCGACATCTTTGTCGAATAGTTGGCACACGTCAACTGCTGCGTGGTCAATTGCCGTTAGCGACTTTAGTAGTGGAGTCTTAAAGTCGAGAGCTTCGCCCGTGTAGGCAACAAATATACTAGGGATACATAGCGTATTATCTATAACAAAGGCAGGCGAAGTTGGGTCCCAAGCACTATAACCACGTGCCTCGAATGTGTTGCGCAAACCACCATTTGGGAATGACGAAGCATCGGGCTCTTGCTGAACAAGTAGCTCGCCTCTAAAGGTCTCGAACGAGCCACCTCCCCACATTGGCTCAAAGAATGCATCGTGCTTTTCGGCAGTCGACTCGTTGAGTGGCTGAAACCAGTGAGAGTAGTGGGTTGCACCTTTCTCCATTGCCCATGCCTTCATGCCCGAGGCAACTTGATTTGCAAATTTGCGATCGATTCGCTTGCCCTTATCTATCGAGCTACATACATTGTCATATGCTTCTTTGGGTAGATATTGGCGCATTGTATCTTTGTCAAAGACATCGGTACCAAAATAATCGGATATCTTACCCGCTGGTGATGTGAATTTTATCTCCTCACGGGAACATATCTGCTCTAGGGCACTAAATCTTAATATTGTAGACATCTATTCTCTAATTTCGTTTGTTGCAAAGTTATCTATTATATGGTTAACAACCTAATAATGGCGACTTTGTTTACTATGATATTTGGCTGTAATCTGCCACTTGTGCATATTTACCACTTTGTATAAGTTGTTTTAGGAGTGCATTTTCGCTAGCTAGCAAATTGGGGTCAGACTCTATAACCTTTTGAGCAACCTCTCTGGCTGCTATGAGTATATCGTTATCTTTGGCGAGTGATGCTATTTTTAAATCAATTACATTACCGCTTTGCTTTGTACCCTCTATATCGCCATAGCCTCGTAGCTTGAGATCTAGCTCGGCAAGCTCAAAACCATCGGTCGTTTGACACATTGCCTCTAGTCGCTTGCGTGAGTTGGTCGATAGCTTGTGTGAGCTCATAAGTGTACAGTATGACTGCTCGCTGCCACGCCCCACACGCCCACGTAACTGGTGTAGCTGTGCAAGCCCAAATCTCTCGGCAGACTCAATCACCATTACCGAGGCATTGGGCACATTGACACCCACCTCGATAACCGAAGTGGCAACCATAATATCTGCTTGGTGGTTTTTAAACTGATTCATTCCAAACTCCTTGTCCTCGGGGCGCATCTTGCCATGCACTATAACGGTGCGAAATTGGGGGTGTGGAAAGGCACGTGTAATGCTCTCGTAGCCATCTTCTATGTTTTTGTAATCTAGCTTTTCGGACTCGTTAATCAGCGGATATACCACATATACCTGCCTGCCTTTTTCTATCTCCTTGCGCATAAAACCAAACACCTCCATTCGGCGAGCATCGGTAAAGTGGCGAGTAATGATGGACTGTCTGCCCGGTGGTAGCTCGTCAATTATCGAAACATCTAAATCGCCATAAAGTGTCATTGCCAGTGTTCGGGGGATGGGCGTTGCGCTCATTACAAGTATGTGGGGTGGAGTAGAGCTCTTGCGCCACAGTCGCCCCCTTTGGTCTACACCAAAACGGTGCTGCTCGTCAATAACGACAAGTCCTAAATTCTTGAAACCCACACTATCTTCGATGAGGGCATGTGTGCCAATTAATATATCTAGCGAACCATCCATCAAAGCAGTTGCTATTGCTTTACGCTCTTTGGTTTTTGTAGAGCCTGTGAGCAGTGCAACATTCACACCAAGCCCGCTAGCCATTTCGCTAATCGATTCAAAATGCTGGGTTGCAAGTATCTCGGTGGGTGCCATAATTGCCGCTTGGTAGCCGTTGTCTACCGCTAGCAGCATGCTCATAAATGCCACTACCGTTTTACCACTGCCCACATCGCCTTGTAGCAGACGATTCATCTGCCTACCGCTGCGAGTATCTACCCTAATTTCACGCAAAACACGCTTTTGTGCTCCCGTAAGATCAAACTTTAGATTGTTGTGATAAAAACCGTTGAATGCCTCGCCCACTTCGGGGAATAGGTAGCCACCACTCTTGGTAACCCTAAACTCCTTTAGCCTTAGAAGCGATAGTTGAAGAGCAAATAACTCTTCGAATTTTAGACGATATTGTGCACGAGCTAGGTGTTCGTGCGAAGTGGGGAAGTGTATATTGTAAAGAGCCTCACGCAGTGGCATTAGGGAGTGTATCTCTAGCAAATAGCTTGGTAGGGTTTCGTTTATTTGGCTCGATGCCTTTTCCCACAAATTTGCCATTGCCGAAGCAATTACCTTGGTGCCACAGTTGGCTTTATTTAGCTTTTCGGTGCTGCTATATATTGCTTTAATGCGTGTGCGCTTGCTCTGCTCCTCGTCCATTGGTAGCTCAACCTCGGGGTGGATAAAGCCAAAACGACCATTGAATAGGTTGGGGCGGCCAAAGATAATATACTCTCTGCCTACCTCGATGCGTTTGCGTGCCCATTCTATGCCTGCAAACCACGAGAGTTCGACACGTCCCGTAAAGTCTATTGCCGAGGCAACAAGCCTGCGCTTGCCAATATCGATGAGCTTAACATCCTCTATGCGCACTTTTATTTGCACATAGCTTTGTGTTGACTCTTCGCTTAGCTCCGAAATGGTGAATATTTTTGTACGATCAATATATTTGTAAGGGACAAAATAGAGCATATCTTTAAATGTAGATACCTCCATTTCGTGTTTAAGCAGGGCTGCTCTGCGCTCGCCAATTCCAGATAGGAATTTTATATCTGTGTCTAGTAGATTTGACATAGGCCTCAAGCTAATTGTTACTCTGTGCCCAAAGTGTTGTGTGTATGGGCTATTATTGTGCTACAAAGATGTAGGTAATCGACCCCACTTGTTTCTCGGGTGCCGAGCCGCTAACATTGAATGTTGTTTTTCTTGCCGCCTCAATCGCCATATCAATCAAGCAGTTGTCGTTTGACCTAGAGATAGACGACACACTAGCATCGATAACTCTACCGTTGCGGTTAACCTCGATGGTGATGGTTACAGTACCTGCCCCCGGGCATCTGTATGCTGGGTTGTGTATGTAGGTTGCCTCTCGCCCTTCGAGCTTCCACGATATGGTAACATTGCCCGATACTTTGCTTTGCTCTCGCTTGGTTTTATTTTTGCCCTTAGCCGAGAGCGAACGGCGCATATCGTTAAGGTATGCCTCGTCTTCGGCTTGTGCTTGCTCGTGTGCTTGGCGACTAGCTGCAAGCCTTTGCTGCATTGCTTGTGCCTCTTTGTATATATCGCTTGCCTGTGTGCCTTTGTCGTCCTCGAGCCCACCATCTAGCTTTGCATCCTCGTTCACGGCAACGTTCTTTAAGTCGTCCATGCTAGGTTGCTCCATTGGTTTTGGCTCTTTGGGTTCGGGCTTTTTGGGCTCTTCTCGTTTTTCGATTTTCTCCTCGGGGAGATCAACAAAGAAACCATCGACGTGGCTCATCATTGTTATGTCGAATCGCAAAGTTGCAAACGCAAACATTGCAACCAAAAAACATAGCACTGTGGTGCTTACACCATAGCGATTCCTAAAAATCCACTCACCAAACTCCATTCTCTCTCGAATGAATGGTAGTTGTCGGCGTAGCTTATGCTTATCATACCCCTCGCTTTTTTGGCTAGAGGTATCATTTTTTTTGTTGCCTTTTTTGGGTGGTTGTGGTTTAGGTGCTGGCCTTTGAGCTGCCGAGCTAGCTGTGTTTGTGCTTTGTGTTTTTGCACTATTTGCAGCCCTACTTGTGCTTTGGCTAGTGGGCTGGCTGTTTTGTTCTGGTTGGGATACGCCAGATTGAGGGCTTTCACCACCCAGAGATTGCTCTGGGCGGTTGCCCTTTAATGATGAATATGTGACTAAGCGTGACATATGTTCTAGCTATCCTTTTGCTCTACGAAGAGTAAATTACTTATTCTCCTTAGCCTCAAGACCCAAGTTAAAGATCTCCATAACGTCGGCACTCATGCTCATTGACGAGAAACCACCATCGTGGAATAGGTTTTGCATTGTAACCTTGCGAGTAAGGTCGCTGAATAGTGTAAGGGTGTAGTCTGCACACTCCTCTGCATCTGCATTACCAAGAGGCGAAAGACGCTCTGTAAAGTCGATGATGCTACCTAGGCCACCAACACCATTACCTGCTGTTGTAGGAGTTGGAGATTGAGAGATTGTGTTAACACGAACACCTTTAGGGCCATAGATGTGACCAAAGCTACGAGCGATTGACTCAAGAAGTGCTTTTGCATCTGCCATATCGTTGTAACCAACTAGTGTACGCTGTGCTGCAATGTATGTTAGAGCAACAACCGAACCACCATCTGCAATAGCGTCTTTTTTGTATGCTGTTTGTAGCATCTTGTGGAACGAAACAGCCGAAATATCTAGTGTCTTTTCTAGGAATTTGTAATCAAGATTATCGTATGAACGACCCTTTCTGATGTTTGGCGATGCACCAATAGAGTGAAGAACGAAATCAATCTTGCCACCAAAGTGCTCCATACTCTTGTCGAATAGCTCCTCAAGATCTGAAACGCTAGTTGCATCAGCTGGGATGATAGGAGCGTTGCACTTTGCAGCTAGCTCGTCAATTGTACCCATGCGGATAGATAGTGCCATATTTGTAAGTACTATCTCTGCACCTTGTTCTACTGCCTTTTCAGCTACTTTCCAAGCGATTGACGCTTCGTTCAATGCTCCGAAGATGATACCTTTTTTACCTTTTAATAGATTGTAAGACATTTGTTATGATTTAATTATGCGATTATTGTAAACTTAATGATTTTGTAAAGATAGTAATTTTCTTCTTTTATGACAAAAAATCACTCTCTTTAGACTAAACCGCTAGCGGTAAATGTTCCAAATACACCTAGCAGTGTGCTTGATAGAACCATGCTGCCGTTTGTGCGTCCTGCATATAGTTCCATAGAACAATATGCTCCCCAACAAAATACACACACCTGAAGCGGAACCAGCATTGCGGGGTCGAGGCGTATGCAAAATATAGCAATGATTGTTACAGCAGAGCTAAGACCTTGAATAGCTGGTGGCACATCTTCGAGCAGTTGCATAATGGCTATCAGTATAAGCGAAGCAGCCAAGCAATAAAATATTAATTCTGCAAGCGGAAAAAAGTGCACTCCCCCCAGATGTATGCCGCAAAACACACACCCAATTGCCGATAGTATTATTGGAACAATGCGATCTCTAGAACGTTTCATTCGGTAGCTTTCGATTATACCCACAACATCGAGTATTGGCACAAGTGCCAGCGGAGCCACTATCGTTGCCCCAGCAATTATCGATAACACATATAGTTTATATTCTAGCGGTATTGTGTGATTGATATCACGAAAAATTACCGTTGCCGATATATAAAGTGCCATCAAAATTGGGTGGACTAGTAGGCCTGCAATTCTTGATATTATCTCTTTTCTGCTCATCTATTCTACCTAACCTCTATATTAAAGTGTGGTGTATAGTTAATGAGCATAAATTCGCTATTGGCTATTTTCCCCTCGTCACCATCTTTCACAAATTTATATTTTGTGCGTAGTAGCTGTGAGGTGTGACCATCCATATATTTTGTGAACTCGCTACCGTGCTCAGCCATCATTCCAAACACTATGAGCGCTACATCGTAGCCTCTATATGCAAATAGCGATGGTTGGCGATTATACTTCTCAATGTATAGTCGGTCTAGCTCATAGGTATCCTCGTCTGAGCGGTCGACATGGTAGGGCGATATGTAGCTAACGTCTAGCTTAAAGAAGTTGGCTCTATCTACACGGCTACGAGAAAAGTTGCTAGCACCTAGCACGCTCATTGCCTTGTTGTAGTTTGTACCCTTCACCGAGCTTAGTTTCGATAGAATCATATCTATGTTCTGATCGTCTTTGGCTGCTACAACAAAGATATTCTTCTTCTCTTTGTCCATATATTCACCAATGCTCTCTGGTGTTTGTAGGTTGTTAAACGCTAGGCAAGCAGTGTCGCTAGCAATGCTCTTAATGGCAGCGATTAACTGCTGGTCATCGTTCGAGCTCTCGTATATAATGACTCTTTTGTCTTCTAAATAGTCATATAGTTTGTCATATCTGTATGCCTCCGATGCTGGAATTTGATACACATATGGGTTGTCGGCATCTACTTCGGCTAGTGGCGAAACAATTGGCGTTGCCGATGCCGCAGCATAGGGCGCAACAGCCGAAAACTGACCATTATAAACAGGGCCAATTATTACATCACTACCGTCTAGTTCGCCAAGTGATATTAGCCTATTTATTGCCTCGTCGCCTTTTGCAGTGTTCAGCACTCGCAAGTCGACCGATACTCCCGAGCGTGTGATTGAGTCTAGCCCAATGAGCATGCCTTGGTAGAATTCGGCAAACTGTCTGCTCTGCTTACCATCAACTTGTAGTGGCAAAAGCACGGTTGCCTTAATTGGCTCTTGGCTGCTAAAGTGCTTGATTCTACGCTCTTTTGATATGTTGTAGAATGTGCTATCGATATTTTCGTTTGATAGTAGGTTACTATCTTGCACAGGTGTATTATCGGTTGTTACACTCTCGTTAACCACAGGTGGGGCAAGGGGCTCATCTGTAATTACCGGAATACGCACCGTACTACCTGTCTTTAAACCCTTTGTTCGTAGGTCGGGGTTTGCTTTGTTAATGTCGAGAATAGGCACATTGTATTGGCGAGAGAGGCTATATAGAGTCTCTCGTTTTTTTACTACGTGTGCTATAAATGCCTCTTTTTGTGGCTCGCTCGGCACTGGTTGTGGCGAGTGTGTAGCCGTGCTTTGTGCTTGGCTCACCGCTGTGCTTGTGGTGCTTTGGGCAACTTGCTCACTTGTGTGTGTGTGCTCGCTAGGCTCTTGTGCTGCCACCTCTACACGTGGTTTTGGATCTGCAATTTGTGGCTCGGGCTCGTTATCGTTACTAGCCTTTTTTGTGCCCATTTTCGAGGCATCAATGCGCACAATTTGCCCTAGCTTTATGGTGTTATCATCACCAATACTAGGGTTTGCACTCTTAATGTCTAGCGTATCTACACCATACCTTTTGGCAATGTTGTAGATGTTATCTCCTTTTACGACAATATGTGTAATATATCTACCTCTTTTGCTACGTCTTTGGTCCTCTGCTTGTAGGTCAGAAGATAGTGTGATAGCAACGATAGATATAAAAATTAACTTAAGCATGATATGCTATTAAATGTTTCTACTTGCTCGTTCCGTTGAGCTTAATTTTTGTGATTACACGTTTTGTGTATTCGGGGAAGTCACCATTCATCATCCACGAGTAGTAGCTAGGCTCCGAGGCAAATACCTCGACTACTGGGCGACCCTTGTGTTTTCCAAAGTTGATAACCTCTTGCCCCTTTTCGTTAAGAACTATGCGACCTGCATAGTCTACATTTGAACCTCGTTCAGAGAATTTAGATAAAAAGTCAACATCGCCCTCTAGCTCGTCGTACTTTTCGATTTGTGACATCAAAACCTCCATCGTAGCACGAGTGTCGGCCTCTGCCGAGTGTGCATTTTCTAAATCTTTTTGACAATAGAACTTATATGCAGCAACAAGTGTGCGCTGTTCTAGTTTGTGAAAAATATTTTGAACGTCAATAAATTTGCGTTTTTTGATGTCGATATCTAAGCCTGCTCTAAGAAACTCCTCTGCCAAAACTGGTGCGTCGAATTTGTTAGAGTTGAAACCTGCAAAGTCACAGCCATCAATAAACGTAGCTAGCGATTTTGCAATCTCCTTGAACTTTGGTTCGTCCTTTACATCTTCGTCATAAATGCCATGTATTTCGCTGCTTTGTGCAGGGATTGGCATTTCGGGGTTGATGCGTCTGGTCTTTACCACCTCTTTTCCGTCGGGAAAGAGTTTTATCATCGAAATTTCAACAATTCTATCTCGAGCAACATCTACACCCGTTGTCTCTAGGTCGAAGAAAATTATCGGGTTTTTTAGTTTTAGAGCCATCTTTTTGTGCTTTATGATATGATTGGCATTAGTAGCATTAGCATATCGCTCTCGGTGTGGTCGCTAGACTCGGCTGGGATAAATAGTCCCGCACGTGTAGCGTCCGATAGCTCAATGATAATCTCTTTTGATGACATAGTCGATAGTATCTCAATTAGGAATGTAGACTTAAAGCCCATAGAAATAGGTGCTCCGTCATACACACACTCGATTGTGTCGTTTGCTGCAACCGCAAAGTTTACGTCCTGTGCCGTAAGTGCAATATTGTCAGCAGAGAACGATAGTTTGATGAGGTTTGAGGCTTGGCTCGAACACACCGAAACTCTACGTATTGCATTAAGTAGTGCAATGCGATCTGCTGTTACTTTGTTTGCGTTGTTCTTTGGAATAACGCTGTTATAGTTAGGGTAGCGACCCTCGATTGGGCGGCATGTTAGTGTGTAACCCCCAAACGAGAAGATAATGCTCTTTGGATCAAACATAATACTAACAGGCTCGTCCTGCTTCGAAAGCAAGCCTTTTAGCAAGTGTGCAGCTCTTTTTGGGAGAATGAACGATGCTGGCTCCTCAATCTCTAGTGCGCTATTCATTGTTACCTTAACTAGCTTGTGTGCATCGGTAGCAACAAACGTAAGGCTCGATGGTGTAATATCAAAGAAGATACCGTTCATCGTAGGGCGAATATCGCTATCGGCAGTTGCAAATACACTTTTGTTGATACCTGCAAGTAACCACTCAGACTCAAGCGATAGCTGGTTTGCACTAGCCTCGGCAATTGTCGAAGTCTCGGGATAGCCTGCGCTACTTAAACCCGGAAGAGTTAAATTACCACTAGCCCATGTGATTGTGATCTCAAAGGTCTCTTGGTTTACAGATATTGTAATTGGCTGCTCCGAAAGCTCCTTTAGCGAATCTTGAATACGCTTAGCAGGAACAGCTACCGCCCCATCCTCTTGTGAAGATGCTACCTCTACGGTTGCCACTAGAGTGGTCTCCATATCTGATGCAGTGATCTTTAATATGCCATCTTTCAGGTCAAAAAGAAAGTGGTCGAGAATAGGCATCGTAGTCTTTGATGCAATAACTTTTCCGCTGTTTTGTAGCTGCGAAAGAAGTGTATTAGACGATATTGAGAAGTTCATATCTATAATTAATTCTAAATTTATATCAATAAAAATATGTGAAAAACACCTACAAAGTTAACTATATTTTTCCACTTGTCAAAATTTTGAGCACTCTCTCAATCATACCATCCATTAGCTGGTGGTAGTTGGTGAGTGCGCTATTTTGCCCTCTTTGTGCCACTACTAGGCACAGTGTAGCCGCTTTGTGTCCCATCATAGCCGACAGCGAGGCTAGAGTAGCAGACTCCATCTCTAGGTTGACTATGCGCTGGCCATCAACCCTAAAGCTTGCTAGCTTGTCGGTGAGCAAATCTATCGATGGTTTGAGCCTTAGCGACCGACCTTGTGGCCCATAAAACCCCAGAGCCGATGCTGTAATGCCTATTTTGTCGTAGCCCAAAGCCTCGGTTAACAGTTGGCATAGGTCGATGGCAACGGGTTTTGCCCTATATGGCGAACCAAATTCTGCCGCTAGAGCCTCGCTTATGCGCTGGTTATATATGTTATGATGATTGTCATAGTAGCTCGCTAGCCCATCAAACGAGACCGATGTTCTGCTTGCCACCACATCGCCAAGTGCTATGTCGTCTTGTAGTGCACCACAAGTGCCTAGTCTAACTAGTGTTAAGCTCTTTGTGGTATCGCTCACTGTGCGAGTGCAAAGGTCTATGTTGGCAAGTGCATCTAGCTCGCCCATCAATATATCTAAATTGCCCACACCCATACCCGTTGAGATAACAGATATTCGCTTGCCTGCATAAGTACCCGTATAGGTGTGAAACTCTCGGTTTGCTGCCTTGTGCTCGATGGTGTCAAAGTGATCGGCAACTATGCGGCTACGTGCTGGGTCGCCCACAAGTATAATCTTATCGGCAATTTGCTCGGGTTTTAGATGAAGATGAAATATCGTTCCATCACCATTGATGATTAGTTCGCTTGCTCCTACAACTCTTCCCATAGTATTTGTGTTTGTTTATAGAGGTGTTCCCTCCTCTTTTTTCATGTGGTTAAAGAATAGCCTATCTAGCAGTGCTGGTGCAAATTTTTTGATGAATTTGGTAGCACGCCCCTGAAAGTCCATTATTACCTCTCGCTTGCGTCCGCTCACACCCTTTAGTATGCGTAGTGCAGCTTCCTCGGCACTCATCATTTTGCCCTCTTCGCGTGGCGATGCTCCTTGTGATGTGCCATCTGCTGTTAGCGAATGCATTCTCACGTTTGTGGCAATAAAGCCCGGCGATGCAATCATTACGTGTAGCCCCTTTTCGAGATTCTCTACTCTGAGTGTCTCCAAAAATCCTACCATTGCATATTTAGATGCCGAATAGCCCGTTCTAGCAGGTAGGCCATGCATGCCAGCCACCGACGATACCCCCACAATAGAACCTTTAGATTTTAGTAGCCAAGGTAGTGCATATTTGGCCGTGTAGACTGTTCCCCAAAAGTTTACATCCATAAGCGAATGCAGCACCTTTAGGTCTACATCGTTAAAAAGTGCACGCATCGAGATACCTGCATTGCAAATTAATATGTCTACTCTGCCAAATGTCTCTACTGCCTTGTCGATAAGTGCTTTGCAGTCCTCCTCTTTGGTTACATCGCACTTTACATAAGCCGACTTGTGTCCTTCTTTGGTGAGTTGAGAGTGTAGCTCTTCTAGCTGCTCTACGCCTCTAGCTCCATATACAACACTAGCTCCTTTGTTGGCAGCCTGCTCAACTAGTGCACGACCAATGCCCGAGGATGCCCCCGTTACTACTACTACTTTATCTTTAAAATTCATATCTGTGTGTGTTTATATCTCTAGTGTGTCATAAGCCAAGTGCACCCCTTGTGGTAGAGTCTCCTCAATGCGGCGGTGCAGGCCTAGCTGGTGTGAAATGTGTGTTAGGTAACTGCGCCTAGGTTTTAGCCGACTAATAATATCGAGCGACTCATCGAGCGAGTAGTGCGACAGGTGCTTGCGATGCCTAAGAGCAGTTATTACTAACGTGTCGACCCCTTGTAGCGAATCCATCGCCTTTTGGTCGAGGTGGTTAAGGTCGGTAAGATAACAAAAATCATCTATCCTAAACCCAAGCACCGGTAATTTGTGGTGATAGCCCCTAATTGGGATAATTGTTGTGTCGCCAATCGCAAAAGGCTCATATGGCTTGATTATGTGTGTCTTAATCTCTGGAACACCCGGATAGGGCGATTTCGAAAAAGCGTAATCAAAATCTTTTCTCAAAACTTCGATCACTCTGTTTTCGCCATAAATATCCATAGCCTTTTGTTGTGTGTAGTTGTATGCACGCACATCGTCCAGCCCACCCGTGTGGTCTTTGTGTTCGTGTGTAAATATAATAGCATCTAGCCTGTCTACCTTGCTACGCAACATTTGGTAGCGAAAGTCGGGGCCACTGTCTATTACTATTGCTTGGCCTTTATGCTCTACAAGAATCGAACTGCGTAGCCTCTTGTCGTGGTTATCAGCAGATTGGCAGATCATGCACCTACAACCAATCATAGGTACCCCTTGCGAGGTACCTGTGCCCAGAAATGTTATTTTCACTATTTTAGTTTAGCTTTAACTCCTCTTTGATTGCTTCGATTTTTGCCATTGCAGCAGCCTCGGCATCTTTGTAGCCATCTGCCGATGTAAGCTCGCCCGATACGCTAAAGTAGAACTTAATCTTAGGCTCTGTTCCCGAAGGGCGCACCGATATAATCGAACCATCCTCTAGTATAAACTGAAGAACGTTGCTCTTTGGTAGATCGATAACGCTCTTTTCGCCCGTTGAAAGGTCGGTAGTTTGGCTAGCGTTGTAGTCTTTTAGTAGAGTTACGCTCTTGCCTGCAAGCGACTTAGGAGGGTCATTTCTGAACGAAGTCATCATTGCTGCAATCTCCTCAGACCCCTCTTTGCCTTTCTTGGTAATAGAAACTAGGCTCTCTTTGTAGTAGCCAAACTCTAGGTTAATGTCGATAAGCAGGTCGTAAAGGCTCTTGCCCTTTGTTGCTGCCCATGCAAACGCCTCGGCAACAAGCACAGCCGATGCCACAGCGTCTTTGTCTCTAACGCCATCGCCCACCAAGAAACCGTAGCTCTCTTCGCCACCGCCAATGAACTGCATTTTGCCTTCGTTGCGACGAATAATATCTGCAATAAATTTGAATCCTGTTAATACATCAAATGATGCCACACCAAAACCATCTGCAATCTTAATTAGTAGGTCAGATGTTACGATAGTTTTAACGATAAACTCTTTGCCCTCTAGCTTGCCTAGCTCCTTCCATCTTTGTAGTAGGTAGTAGATAAGGATAGCGCCAGTTTGGTTACCGTTTAGTAGGGTCATTTTGCCCTCGTTATCACGCACAGCTATACCAATGCGGTCTGCATCGGGGTCTGTTGCCATAACAAGGCCTGCGCCCTGGCTGTCTGCTAGCTCTAGTGCCATGCGTAGTGCCTCTGCCTCCTCGGGGTTAGGGTAAACCACCGTTGGGAAGTTACCATCTGCGCTCATTTGCTCCTCGACTAGCAGTAGGTTTTTGAAACCACAACGCTCAAGAGCCGCTGGAACTAGTGTTGCTCCCGTTCCGTGTATTGGAGTAAATACGATCTTAATATCGCCTTCGCTCTTAACGGCCTCTGGCGAAAGTGTAAGACCTTGTATATAGTCTAGGTATATTTTGTCAATCTCCTCGCCAATTGTGATGATCTCGCCTTGGCCACCGCTCCAAAGAACTTGATCTACCGACTCAATTTTTTCTACCTCGCCAATGATGTTTTTGTCGTCTGGCGAAATTACCTGACCACCATCGTTCCAGTATGCCTTGTAGCCGTTATACTCCTTTGGGTTGTGCGATGCTGTAATTACAACACCACTGTGGCAACCAAAGTGACGAATAGCAAAGCTAAGCTCTGGAGTAGGGCGCAATGAGTCAAACAAATATACAGTAAAACCATTTGCCGAGAATATATCGGCACAAGTTTGTGCAAACAAGTCGCTGTTGTTGCGGCTATCGTGTGCAATTGCAACCTTTAGTTTTTCGCCAGTGAATTTTTGTTTGATATAGTTGGCAAGACCTTGTGTAGCCATACCCACTGTATATTTATTGATGCGGTTTGTACCCACACCCATAATTCCACGAAGTCCGCCAGTACCAAACTCTAGGCTACGGTAAAAGCTCTCTGTTAACTCTTTTGGGTCGTTGTCTATAAGGTTTTGTACGGTCTCTCTAGTTTGAGAATCGTAACTGTCACTTAACCATTTTTTTGCATTCTCTAATACTGTTGTATCTACGCTCATATTATATCTAATTTTTTAATTTGTAAATTTTATTAGACAAATATAGTAAAATATATCATAAAAACACTAAAAATAGTAACAACTCG
>CAYJIL010000059.1:0-15093 GCA_964370235.1 uncultured Rikenellaceae bacterium
GATACTTTTGTAGCTTATTTGCCTGCATCTGTATTTGCTGACTATAAACACAAAGAGGGTACGAAGGCAGCTGAGTTTGCCGCCTCGATTCGAAGTCGAGAAAATACCGTGTTGGTTGTAGCGAGGCTTAAATAACTTTAGCTACTTTGTTGTCTTGGTAAAAAGCGATCGAGCAAATTCGATACCTTGGCGCAGCGAGTTAACAATAGTCCCAGCCGAAACAATATAACTAGACACATAGTTTGTTATTCCCTCTCGGGTAAATAGACTTGTGATCGATGAATATCGCTGCTCGATAGCGTTTTTCTTGTATGAGATTTTTTCTTCGATGCGCATACGCTCGATGCGTAGCTGTTCGAGATTTTGAATGTGCTTATATTTGTTCATTTGTGTCGTTTTTTCTGCCAATATCAAAAAATAGCTCAAGGAATACTTTTATCATCGAATTTACTATAAGCTGTTTGCGCTTAAAGAATACTATTGCTGCAGCCCCCATAAATATTGCCATGATAATGATTGTAGCCCAAATATAACCAATCAACGACCCAATCCAAATTACTGCCGCTGCTGCCATAAATAGCATTGCAATTCCAAAAAATATCATTGCAAGTAGTAGCCCAAAAATCGAACTAAACAGTACCGATAGATGCTCGGTTGACGAGAGTTTAGCTTCGGTTATTCTTAGGTTTACATAGTCGTAAAGGTCACGAACTCCGCCCTCTAACGATATTTTATCTTTCTGTTTATTCTCCATTGCTATTTGCTGTCTCTGTTAATAGATCTTCGTTTTGGGTGTCGACTTCTTGTGTGTGGTCAACTTCTTTGTCGCATTCGGGGTCGAATAGAGCCTTTGCCTTTGGCCCAAGATCTCCCCTTGCAGCAGCCCAAACAGCTCCACCCACAACTACACCTGCCAAAAATGCTAACACTGTGCTACCTTTCATAATTTTAAATTTTATGATTATACCGTAAATATAAACAAAAATCGCTGCATTTTTATACAATTCTTGCGTTAAAAGGTGTTAAATTAACCGAAAATGTACTTTTTGTATTTTATATTGGTCTAGTTGTGTTAAATTAGAATTAAATTTATATCTTTGTTGGGATATTGTCATGCTGTGCAGTGACAAATTTAGCGTAGAAAATTATTAAATAAAAAAATATAAATTATGTTAAAAGGACATCCTAAAGGGCTCTTAGTAGCTTTTTTTGCAAACATGGGAGAACGTTTTGGTTTCTACACCATGATGGCAATTCTAGTACTGTTTCTACAGGCTAAATTTGGTTTAACAGGTGCTAATGCAGGTGCTATTTACTCTGTATTTTATGCGCTAATTTATGCACTTGCACTAGTTGGTGGTATTGTAGCAGACCGTTTTGCTGGTCTAAAAAAGACTATCACACTAGGTATTGTAATGATGGCGATTGGTTATTTCATCATTGCTATTCCGGGCATGGGTCTAGTTCCTGTTTGTGCGGGTCTTGGTGTTATTGCTTTTGGTAACGGTATGTTTAAGGGTAACCTACAAGCGGTTGTTGGTAACCTTTACGAGGACAAGAAATATGCTCACCTACGTGACTCTGCTTTTAGTATCTTCTACATGGGTATTAACGTTGGTGCTCTTTTTGCTCCAACAGTAGCTACAAAAATTAAGGATTGGTTCCTAGAGAGCAAAGGTTTTATCGCTAATGCCGAGCTTCCTGCTATGGCACACGCTCACATCAACGGTACACTATCGTCGGTTGCAGAGTTTGAGCAAGCAGCTATCAAAGCGTCTCTTAACGGTGCGGTAACAAACCTAGATCAGTTTGCTAGTTCATATATTGATGCTTATGCTTCGGGTTATAACTATGCATTCGGTTTTGCAGCTATCATGATGCTAGTATCGCTAGTTGTTTACTTCCTATTCAACAAGCACCTAAAGAGCGGTTTCAATGCCTTCTCTAAGGATAGCGCAGCAGCTGAGGTTGCTCCAATGTCTAAAGAGCAAGAGAAAGAGCGCCTTATGGCACTAGGTCTAGTGTTTGCAGTGGTTATCTTCTTTTGGATGTCGTTCCACCAAAATGGTCTTACGATGACATTCTTTGCACGTGATTATAGTGCTCCAACAGCAGCTCCTATGACTGAGATGTGGTTCGACGTATCGATAATCGTTCCTGCGCTTCTTGCTGTTGTAGGTCTAATTATGGCGTTCGCTAAAGGTGCTGCAGTTAAGCAAAAGTTGATGGGTATTATTGGTGCAGTAGCTATGGGTGCATTTGCTATCTATAGATTTAACCTACTAGATGGTGGTAACACTATCTCTCCAGAGATGTACCAACACCTTAACCCATTCTTTATCGTAGCGCTTACTCCTATTGCAGTGAGTTTCTTTGCTATGCTTAACAAAGCAGGTAAAGAGCCATCGGCTCCTCGCAAGATTGGTTATGGTATGATTCTAGCAGCAGCTGGTTTTGTTGTACTTCTAATTGGTTCGCTATCGCTAATGTCTCCAGACGCACTAGGTGGTGCTCCATCTGCAGATAGAATTTCGCCATACTGGCTAATCTCTACATATTTTGTACTAACAATTGCCGAGCTTTTCCTTAGCCCGATGGGTATCTCTTTTGTATCGAAAGTGGCACCTCCTCGTTACAAGGGTATCATGCAAGGTGGATGGCTATGTGCTACTGCTCTAGGTAACCAGCTACTATTTGTTGGTGCTATTCTTTACGAAAAGATTGAACTATGGCAGCTTTGGGCATTCTTTGTAGTTTGTTGTTTGATTTCGGCTCTGTTTATCTTTAGAGTAATGAAGCGACTAGAGAGAGTTACAGCATAATAAAAACATAAATATTTTTTGAGCTAACCCGTCCTACTTTGTTAGGGTGGGTTAGCTCAAATCTTAAATTATATTATCATGAATGAGAGTTTGAAGAACCTGAAAGAGCTAATTCAGTGGTCGACCGAAACATTTAGCGACCGTGATGCATTTCAGATACGCAAAAAAGAAGGCTTCTACTCAATTAGTTATAAGCAGCTAGGCGAAGATATTCGTTCGTTAGCTGCATATTTAATATCAAAAGGATATACAGGCAAACACGTAGCAGTGATGGGCGAAAACTCATATAACTGGGTGGTTGCCTATTATGCTATTATTACGGCTGGTGCTACTGTTGTGCCAGTAGACAAAGAGCTAACAAAACAAGAAGTAGTTTCGGTTTTGACAGCTAGCGACTCGGTTGCCTACATATTCTCTAATGAGTATCAAGAGGTGGGTAACTACGCAAAAGAGCAAACCTCGCTTGAGTGCTTTTCGATGTTGAGCAAGAAATCATCTGCTGCATACGTTAGTATGGAAACGATGATTAAAGAGGGTGCAGCCGATAGCGAGTCTCTTGCAAAGATTGCACAAATCAATCCCGATGAGAATAGTGTTGCTGCTATCTTCTTTACTTCGGGTACAACGGGCTTTAGCAAGGGTGTAATGCTTAGTCATAAGAACATTATATCTAACATACAGTCGGCATATCGTTTTAGCGAGTCGGTTCACTTTGGTTGCAATCGTTTCTCGGTGCTGCCTATGCACCATACATATGAGTGTAATCTAGGTTTGGCATATGGTTTCTACCAAGGTGTTACAACATCTATAAACAACAGTATCAAGTATGTGTCGCAAAACATAAAGCTGTTTAAACCAACCGACATTGTTGTAGTTCCTCTTATTTCGGATGCTCTGTATAATGGTATTTGGGATAATATTCGCAGCCAAGGCAAAGAGAAAACAGTTCGAACAATGATTAAGATTTCGAATTTCTTGCTTAAATGCGGTATTGACGTTCGCCGCAAGCTATTCGCAAAAATTCATGATGGTCTTGGTGGTCGTGTAAGAATGATCTTTAGTGGTGGTGCTCCGGTAGATCCAGAGGTTGCAAGAGGCTTTATCGACTTTGGTTTTCAGTTTGCCATAGGTTATGGTATTACAGAGTGTTCGCCTTTGATTAGTGGTTTTGTTGACGGAGACAAACGCTATGCAAATACTTGTGGTCGTGTGGCCGATTGTAACCAAGTAAAGATTAACAATCCTAACGCTGAGGGTGATGGTGAGTTACTTGCAAAAGGTGATAATGTAATGCTAGGCTACTATAAACTACCAGAGGCAACTGCCGAGGTAATGAGTGGTGAGTGGTTCCACACTGGCGATATGGGGCGTATAGACGAAAAGGGAAATATCATAATAACGGGTCGTATCAAAAACTTGATCGTTCTTAATAATGGTAAAAACATATATCCCGAAGAGGTTGAGAGTCATATCATGAAACTAGAGGGTGTAAAAGAGGTAATTGTTTCGGCAGCCAAGAGCAGTAAAGGCGATGAGCTTTCGTTACAAGCCGAAATTTATGCAAACCCAGAGTGGGTTGAGGCAAACCCCGAAGTTGATGTTCAAGCACACATTCGCACACAGGTTACACAGCTTAACGAAGAGCTAGCATACTACAAGCGCATTGCCGAAGTAAGCTTTAGAGATACGGAGTTTGAGAAAACCACAACCAAAAAAATTAAGCGTCGTCGCAATTAAAAATAAAGAATACGCCATTTATAAAGGCGTAAGATAATTATATTAAATATGGAAAGAGCAGAAATATTAAGTAAAGTTGTTGAGATAGTAGCATCTAAGTGTGATGTTCCAGCATCAGAACTAACAGATGAGGTTAACTTTAGAAATGACCTATCACTAGACTCTATCAAATTGGTTGACTCTATTGTTGACGTTGAAGAGACTTTTGAGGTTGAAATTCCAGACAACCGTCTTTTCAAGATCAATACAATTGGTGATCTTGTCGATTTCTTAGAAGAAGAGGTTTAACAATTATTATTCCTTAATGTTTGGGAATGTATAGTTTAATTGAGGGGTGGTTGATAAGTTTTATTAATCGTCCCTCTCTTTGTTTTGTTGAACTAAAATATTGATATTTTGTGCAATAGTAAGTTGAAGTCATGCAGCAAAATCGTTTAATAATAGATGTAGGAAATAGCTCGACAAAGGCAGCTATTCTGTGTATGGGTGAGCCCCAAAAAGAGTATAAGTGGGAAGGCGAAAATATAGATTATGATGAGTTGGCAAGGGCTATTTCGGACTTTTTTATAGAAAAAGCGATTATTTCATCGGTTAAGCACCATAATTCAGCGATTTTTTCGTTTCTCAATAATATGGGGGTTCAACTTGTTGAATTTACCGTTGATATGGTTTTGCCCATTACCAATTGTTACAAAACTCCGCTAACACTTGGGCGAGATAGACTAGCCGCAGCGATAGGGGCTATGACTATTTTTGGCGATAATAGTAATATTTTAGTTGTAGACTTGGGTAGTGCGATAACAATTGATATGGTTGTTGATGGATGTTACTTGGGTGGTAATATTTCGGCTGGTGCGTCGTTACGGTTTCGCTCGCTTGCTAATTTTACCGATAAACTGCCTCTTTTGTCGCTGCATCAAGAGTCTGATGGAGAGTTGTTTAGTAGAAATACCAATTCTGCAATTGTCGAGGGTGTAGTGTGTGGAATTGTAGGTGAATTGGAGTGGTATATACAAAAAGCACAAAGAGAACACGGTAACATTAATGTTATTTTTACCGGTGGAGATGCAAATTATTTTGAAAAAAAGATTAAAAATACGATATTTGTAAATTACAACTTGGTTATAGTTGGCTTAAACAGAGTACTGGATGAAATTGAGATTAACGAAAAACGTGGCTAGGCTATTCATATTAGGTGCTGCCCTAATGTTTACACAGGTCAAAATAGGATATGCGCAACTTGCGGGTAACGTATATACGCCATACACTGCACATGGTATTGGTGTACTAGACATTCAAGGTAATAGTGCCACAAAGCAGATGGGTGGAATTGGTGCTGCTTTTCGTAGTTCGATATTTCAGAATAATGTAAACCCTGCATCTTACAGTGCAGTTCCTCAAAAAACTTTTTTGATGAGCTTGGGTATGCAAGGTACAAGTAACTACCTAAAGAGCGAAACAGCCACTAGTAGTCATAATGGTTTGACATTAGGTGATTTTGGAGCTCTATTCCCTCTAACAAAAGGTGTTGGTTTGGGTGTGTCGATAACTCCTCAAACTTCGGTTGGTTACCATACCGAGGCTACTGAGACTCCAGACCCAGTCCTTACAGACATTGGTTACTTGAGTCAAGCATATACAGGTAGCGGAAACATTGTTCAATACAAAGTGGGTGTTGGTGCAAAGCTACTAAAGGGATTATCTGTTGGTGCTAACATTGCATATTACCACGGATTTATAAGCCGCCAATCATCGCTAGCTGTTATTCCATCAATATCGACAGGCGTATTTAGAACAATTACCAATGTTGACCAGAGAGCATATAGCTACTTGGGTGCAGATATAGGTTTGCAGTACTCGGTTCCACTAAACGAGGAAAAGGCTAGATTTTTAAATTTTGGTGCTGTTTACCAGCCAAAGATAAATAGTAAGATTGATCAAGAGGTTTCTGTTTCGTCAATTGGAACTATTATCACCGATAGTGTATCATATAAAGCAGGTGAGTCTGATTACACAATGCCTAGCAAAATAACACTAGGTTTCTTGTATGCTTCACGATCGTTAGAGGTGGGTGTAGACTATGTTCGCCAAGACTGGACAGATGCATTTGAGACAGATCCACTATCGAATGTAGAGTTGCAAACATACGAAGATATTAGGTTTGGTATGCAATATACACCTAACCGATTTGATATCAGAAATGCTATGAAACGTTGGACATATCGCCTAGGTTTTAGATATGGTTCTTCATATATGGCACTTAACGATAAGGATCTTACCGATTATTCTGTTACCTTTGGTGTTGGTATTCCGCTAGAAACAGGTAGCTTTACTCTACTTAACGTGGGTGGCGAAATCGGCAAAACGGGTCTGGTTGCGCCAGGGCAAGTAAGAGACCTATACGTAAAACTACATTTGGGTGTAACACTATTTGGTCACAGCGAGTGGTTTACACGTTACAAGTTTAAGTAGTTAACAAACAAAATAGAACATAAACCGTAAAATTAATTAAATAAGACAATTGTAATGAGACGAATTCTACAAAAGTTTACAGTAGCATTGAGTGCACTTGCCTTGACGACATCTGTTTTTGCTCAAGACTACAGCGCACCTCAGTATGCAAAGTATGGTGAGAATCCAGATGATCGTAAGGATAACATCATGCGTTACAACACATTTACAGAGGCTTTCAAAGCTAAAGATTATGATCGTGCAACAGCAGTTCTAAAAGAGCTAATCGTTCGTGCTCCTAAAGCGAGCCAGAACCTTTATGCTATGGGTACTTCTATCTACAAAAAGAAGATCTCTGCGGCTCAAGGTACAGAGCAAATGGCCGTTTATATTGATAGCCTTATGCTTCTTCACGATATTCGCATCGAGCACTTTGGTGGTGACGCTAAGCGTGGTGTAGGTTATATCATGGCAGAGAAGATTAAAGATCACATGAGATACAAGAAAGACGATATCGAAGATCTAATGGCACTTTCTGATGCAGCAATCACTGCAGCAGGTCCAAAACTAGACATCGAAGTTCTTCCTGCATACTACAATGTACTTGTAGCAGAGTACTCTAACGATGAGTTATCACCAGACGCTCTTATCGAGGAGTATGATTTCCTAAGTACAACACTTGCTGGTTTCCCACAAACAGAGGAGCGTGACGAGGCAGTTACTGCAATCGAGCAGCTTTTCATCCAGAGTGGTGTTGCTAGTTGTGAGAACCTAGAGAAAATTTATAAGCCTAAGTTTGAAGCTAATCCTAACGATGCAGATCTTATCAAGAAAATTGGTAACTACCTAGCTCGTGAGGAGTGTAAGAGTGACTTCCAAAACACTATTGCAGAGAAAAGCTACGAGATTGAGCCAAATGCTGCTGCTGCTGTTATGCTAGCTATGGCATTTGAGGAGCGTGGCGAGGCAGACAAGGCTAAGGAGTATATGGATCAGGCAATCTCTCTAGAGACTGATGCTAAGACAAAGTCTAACTACTGTGTTCGTGCTGCTGGTGTTTCTCTATCAAGAGGCGATGCTCGTGTTGCTGCTGACTATGCTCGTGCTGCAATTGAGGCTGACGCAGAGTCGGGAACTGCTTACATGCTACTTGCACAGGCTTATGCAGTTGGTGCATCTTCGGCTTGTAGCGCATTCAACCGTTCGGCTGCTTACTGGCTAGTTGTTGACACTCTAGTTAAAGCTCGTTCTCTAAGTGCAGGTGACGATGCTCAAGTTGAGTCAATTAATGGTCTAATCAGAACTTACACTGCTTACTTCCCAAAGACAGAAGATATGTTCTTTAGTGATCCTCCAGTACAAGACGGTAGTGCTTACACTGTTCGTTGTGGTTGGATCTCTGGTTCTACAACTGCAAGAGGTAGATAGTAATATAAAATAACCGATGATGAATCATAGGGTTAAACCATATTTAGTAATGTTAGCACTCCTATATGGGGGTGCTAACTTTCTTTCTAGTTGCAAGGGAAGAATGGATGGTACTATCGAGATCGAAGATCTTAGTAAAGTGCCAACTATCTCTAGCGACTCGTTAACTATTATCTCTTCTAAGGATGGAGAGATTGACTACCGTTTCGAGACACCTTTGCTCGAACGTTTCGACCTAAGCGAAGAGCCCTACATGCTCTTTTCGAAAGGCATAAAGATTATTACCTTTGATTCTGTACAAAATATGGAATCTTCGCTCAGTGCTCAGTGGGCACACTTTAATGAGAAGAAGCAACTATGGGAGGCAAAAGGTAATGTTGTTGGTGTAAACGTGAATGGAGATTCGCTTTTTACTCAGCAAATCTTTTGGGATCAAATAAAAAAACGAATCTATTCAAACGTAGATACAAAAGTGGTTAGTGGTACACAAGTTGTGCTGGGTGATAGTTTTGAATCGGACGAAAACCTTGATAATATCGTCATGGGGCGTAATCGAGGCCGTTTCTTGGTTGACACAGCAAGTAGTGACTCCACTGCTACCGAAACACAACCTGTCGATTCGCTCTCTAGCGTAGATACTAACCAGGCTAATTAAACTAAAATGGTAGATTTGGGATTTAACATAAAGGCAACTGCGCTTATAGCATCGCTTTCGGCAATTGCTATTGTAACTGGCTTTGAGTACTTTGATGTTCAGCTACCAGCTGTTGCATATGTTGCACTGTGTGTTGTTGCAACACTCATGCTATTTATGTTGCTTTTCTACTTGTTATCGCTGCTTTTTCGTTGGCCAAAGGTTGGTTCATATAAAGAGCGAGACGATTCGCCTTTGTGGATGGCGGGATTGACAGCTCCTCAGCTTGATAAGGAGAAAGAGATATTTCAGAATGCTATCGATTTCTCTGAACTCAGGGTCGAGGATTGCATGGTGCAAAGAGTTGATATTGAGGCTGTCGATTTAGATGAATGTAGTGTCGAAAGGCTACGTGATATTTTTGCTCAAACCCAATATAGCCGCATTATGATTTATCAAGATACAATTGATAATATTGTAGGCTATGCCAATGTAAAATCTCTGTTCAACAACCCGTCCAAAATTTCGGACATCTTGCATGAAGTTATGATTGTTCCACAAACAATGCTTTGTGAGAAGTTACTTGCTAGTTTCATAAAAGAAAAAAAATCGATTGCAGTTGTGGTCGACGAATTTGGTGGAACGGCAGGCATGATTACTATGGAAGATATTCTAGAGGAGATATTTGGTGATATCGAGGACGAGTATGATACTGTATCAACCATCGAGCGCAAATTGGCTAGTGGTGACTACCTGTTTTCGGGCAGATTAGAGGTAGAATATATCAACGAGCGTTATGGGCTTGTGATAGAGCAGAGCGACGAGTATGATACACTATCGGGCTATATCATATACAACCTAGAGGATATACCACGTCAAGGCGACGAGATTGTGATTGGGGACTACAAATTTAGAATGATAAAGATGGTTGGTGGCCGAATAGACCTAATTAAGGTTATAGTAAATTACCAATAGAGGCATCTTTAGTTTATATATAATAAATAAAATTACCCAAATAGATAAAAATCCAACTATTATTACTATATTCGCTGATTGTTTGTGAGCAATTTGGTGCAGGATCACACGCCTTGGTGTGTGCTAATGTTGTGGCTCATAGTTGGTTAGATACGATAAAATAATAAAAATAGTAAAAAATGGCGACATTAAACACTTTGAGAACAAAAGGTGGTCCAATACTAGCAGTAGTTATTGGTCTATCTCTTCTTGCATTCCTACTTGGTGACCTTTCATCATCGGGTAGCGTGCTACTTAATTCATCTAACATGGTAGTTGGTGAGATTGACGGTGACGACATCTCAGTAGAAGAGTACCAATATCGTGTTAACGAGCTAACTCGTATTAACAAAATTATGACTGGTAGCGATGCAACTGGTGAGCAGCAGCAAACAGCTATTCGCAATCAAGCATGGGATAAAATTATCCGTGAAGTAACTATCGAGCCATCTATCGAGGACCTAGGTCTAACGGTATATGACGAGGAGGCACTAGACATGGCAGATGGTGAGCATATCTCTCCACTTTTGCAGTCTATCTTCGTAAGCCCAGAGAGCGGTATCTTCGATCAAAATCTTATGCGTAACTTCGTATCTAACCTAGATCAAGATCCATCTGGTAACTCTCGTTACCTTTGGTCATACCTAGAGCGTGAAATGGCATCTGAGCGTGAGCTTTCAAAGTATATTACTCTAGTATCTAACGGTATCTTTGTTACCGATCTTGAGGTTGAGCAAGGTATCAAAGCTACTGACGTTAAATATAGCATCGAGTATGTTACAAAGAGCTTTACTTCGGTTGCAGACTCTCTAGTAACGCCAACTGAGGCGCAGCTAAAAGAGTTCTATAACAAGAACAAAGAGAGCTTTAGACAATCAGATGGTCGTGAAATCGAGTATGTGAGCTTTGAGGCTCTACCTTCGGAGAGTGACTATGCCGAGGCTGATAAATACATGAAAACTCTAGCAGACGAGTTTAGAGCGTCTGAAGATGTAGCTCAATTCGTAGCTCTTAACTCAGAGGAGCAGTTCAATACTCGCTTTATGGCTGAGTCTGAAATTACTACTCCATCTGTTGCAGAGTTTGCATTTGCAGAAGAGAAAGGCGCTATGCTAGGCCCTATCTTTGCTAACGATACTTACAGAATGTACCGTATTGCAGACATTAAAGAACTTCCAGACAGTGTAGGTGCTCGTAGCATCGTTCTTGCTCCGGGAAGCAAGGTGCTTGCAGATAGCCTAGCTGCTGTTGTAAGATCAAACAAGTCTAAGTTCGCTGATATGGTAGCAGAGTATTCGCTAGACAAAAACACTCCTGGTGGTGATATGGGACGTTTCGACCCTCAAATGTTGCCAGTTGAGATGTCGAGCGAGCTAATCGCTGCAAAGAAAGGTGATATTAAAGTTATCGATTCTCAGTTTGGTACTCTAGTACTAGACGTTACATACGTAGGCAATAAGTCAAAGAAAGTTCAGCTTGCCGAGGTAGTTTACAACGTTGTACCAAGCAACCAAACAGAGCAGCAAGCATACAGCAACGCTACTACATTTATGGCTGAGGCTGGTGCAAAAGGTTTTGAGACTGCTGTTAGCGAGGCTAGCCTTTCTAAGCGTATTTCTCGCCTTCGTGCTGGTGATCGCAATATTTCGGGTCTTGACCAATCTACTGAGATTGTACGTTGGGCATTCGATTCAGAAAAGGGTGCAGTATCTGACGTGTTTACAGTAGGTGGCACAAACGTTGTTGCTTATGTTGCATCGGTTCAAGAATTTGGTATCGCTCCATTTGAGTCTGTACGTTCAGACCTTGACATGGTAGTTCTAAACGAAAATAAGAAAGAGTACATCACAAAAGAGATGGAAGGTGCTAGCTCGCTTGAGGATCTAGCTGCAAAGCTAGGAACAACAGTTGAGAGTGCGTCAGACGTTACATACAACATGTACTTTATTCCTTCGATTGGTATCGCTCCAGCAGTTATTGGTTCGGTAGGTGCACTTTCTGATGGTCAGCTTTCTAAGCCAGTTGCTTCGGTGAGTGGTGTGGTTGTAGCTAAGCTAGTTTCTAAGAGTGACAGTGGCGAAACAACTGCAGAGGCAGAGAAAGTTCTTCTAACGACAAATGCTCAAACTCAAATTGCGCCTCGTGCAATTGATGCAATCTATCGTTTGAATAACATTAGAGATATGCGTGTTAAGTTCTTCTAGTAGGAACCTGCATAATAAACAAAAAGGGACGGCTTAATAGTCGTCCCTTTTTGTTTATAGATATTTTATTACCTGCTCTTGTGCATTCAAATCTGATTAAAACTTTGCAGATTTTAATAAAAATCTGCTAGTACATATTGGTTTATATCTTCGACACAAATTTCGTCTTTTTCGGAAAATATAACCAATCGTTCGACAACATTGCGCAGCTCTCGCACATTGCCAGTCCATGGGTGGTTAATGAGCATTTCGATTGCGCTATCAGATACCGTTTTGGTGTTAACGCCATTCTCGTGACACACTATCCCCATAAAATGATCGAACAAAAGGGGTATATCCTCTTTGCGCTCACACAATGATGGCACGTGCAGTATTATTACGCCCAACCTATGATATAAATCTTCTCTGAATTTACCCTCGGTTATTTCTTGTGGTAAGCACTTGTTTGTTGCGGCTATCACTCGCGTGTTTACTTCGATATCAAAATCGCCACCAACACGAGTAATTCGTTTTTCTTGTAGTGCTCTCAGCACCTTTGCTTGTGCCGAAAGCGACATATCGCCAATTTCATCCATAAATAGTGTGCCGCCCGATGCAAGCTCAAACTTCCCTTTGCGTTGTGCACATGCGCTTGTAAACGACCCTTTTTCGTGCCCAAACATCTCGCTTTCGATTAGGTCGATGGGAATTGCTGCACAATTGAGCTCAATGAATGGTTTGTTGTGTCGTTTACTCTTTAGGTGTAGCTGTTTTGCTACTAACTCTTTGCCTGTGCCATTTGCTCCGGTTATGAGCACTCTTGCATCGGTTGATGCCACTCGCTCTATGTGGTTCTTTAGCTTTACCATCGCTTCGCTAGTGCCCACTATTTCGCTGTTGCGAGCTAAGATGTTTTGCCCTATTGCTACTCGCTGGCTTCGTCTACGCCGTGTTTTGGGTTGCGGTGCAGGTGTGTCTATATCTTGAATTGCTGTTTGCGTACTTGTGTTAGGCATTAAGTGTTTAACTGCATTTAGTATTTTTGATGGGGTATATGGTCTTTCGACAATTTGTGATACTATTCCTCCCTTATAATCGTCGTATAAATATACGCTGTTGGTTTCGGCAACTACAATAATGGGTGCTATTTTGTGCCTAGGAATTCTTGCCGACAGTTCTAGCAAATCTACCTCTGATAGTGATAATATAATCATATCAAAGGTGTGTTCCTCTATAGCTTGGATACCAGCAGCCAAGCTCGCAGTCACATTTAGCGTGTGACCCTCATACTCAAGGATCTCCTTTATGGTGTTTCTTACACTGCGTTGGTCGATTATTAGCAATATTCTGTACATATTATATGCTGATATTTATGTAATATTAAAAAAATAGATTAATTTTGCACTAGATTTGTATTCATTACCCAATTAGGAATTATAAGTAGCTATTCGCTTTCTTTATCCAATAGGAGTACGAACGTTGATCCGTATTTATAGTGGTCAATACCCTGTGTGCAAAACATCTATTTAGAGATATATTTGTTCTCGCCCTCCACAAGAGGGTTGATCTTGTTTTTATATGCCTCAGTGGTATCAAAGTTAGTTAATAAAGATTAATAATCAAATATTATTACAATATAAAATTATAATGGAGGTTAAAAATTATAACTCATTAAGAAATAAATTAATTCTTCCTGAGTATGGTAGACACATTCAAGTAATGGTCGAACATCTTACCACTATTGAAGATCGTGAAGAGCGTAACCGCATGGCACACAATGTAATTGTTGCGATGGGTAACCTTAATACCACCCTGCGAGATACATCGGATTTTAGGCATAAACTATGGGATCACCTATTTATTCTATCTAATTTTAAACTAGATGTTGATTCTCCGTACGAAGCTCCCGATAGTACAATGTTCGAACATAAACCAGCAAAATTGCAATATCCCGTAGCAAAAAAGGGTTACAAGCAATATGGTAAAAATGTAAGATCGGTAATTGCTGCAATTAAAGATCAGGACGATTCGCCCGAAAGAGTCGCTGCTGCAATCTCGGCTGCCAAATTTATGAAGGTAAAGTCATATGAATATAATAAGGAATATCCATCTGACGAGATTATCATAAACGACATTAAAGCTTTTTCTGATGGCAAAATCGTTCTTGATGAGGATACGCTTAATTCAACAAAACTGAATCATAGAGTACCTGCAAGTAAATCTAAATCGATTTTATCTAAGCGCAAAAACGTTAATACTTCGCAATCTTATCGCCGCCCCAACGGTACTGTGCACACTCCAAAGATGGTAGTTCGCCAAAAATCAAGATAAGTAGCTCTACTCTGGTGGCTTTATTAATTTATTGTTTTTGTTAACCATTATATTTGATGTTGTAATTTGCCTGCTATAAGCAAGTTGTATTTTGTCTAGCAGGTTTATTTTGATGTTTTTTTGCATAAATTTTATTTATGCAGTCTGAATGCAAATTTTGTACCAAACCTAACATTTTGTTAGTTTAAATTGTTATTTAGCAGTAAAGGTTCTGTAAATCAATGGGTATGAGATTGTAATTTTTTATAAGAGTTAACCCAACGACTTTACTTTGAATTAGAATAAATAATTGAAATTTTATGCTGTTTTAATTTGTTGTAAATCAAATGATTTTTAAATTTAAGTGATTTTTTATTTAAAAAAGTTCATTAAAATTTTGCAGTTATAAAAATTATTCCTACTTTTGCACTGCAATAAAGGAAACAGCGTTGCATAACTGGTGTGGTAGTTCAGCTGGTTAGAATACCTGCCTGTCACGCAGGGGGTCGCGGGT
>CAYJIL010000060.1:0-14757 GCA_964370235.1 uncultured Rikenellaceae bacterium
AGACTAAAAGATAACCACCCAAAACGACATAAGCCCCATTCACAGAATTTCTGTAAATAGGGCTTATATATTGTGATTATAGAGTGATTACACAGTCATAATCTCTTTTTCTTTAGCAGCAATTTCTTGATCTACTAGCTTAGTGAACTTGTCAGTTAGCTTTTGTGCTTCTGCCTCGCCATCCTTAGCCATATCTTCTGCCATGCCGTCTTTTTGAGCCTTTTTGAAAGCATCAACTGCGTCACGACGAGCGTTGCGGATAGTGATTTTGCTATTCTCGCTCTCGCCTTTAACTTGCTTAACAAGTTGCTTACGGCGCTCCTCTGTTAGTGGAGGAAGAGTGATGCGAATTTGCTCACCATTGTTAGATGGTGTAACACCAATGTTTGCATCCATGATAGCTTTCTCGATCTTTGGGATAAAGCTCTTATCCCAAGGCTGTACTAGTACAGTTTTTGCATCTGGTACAGTGATACTTGCAACCTGATTGATTGGTGATTCCATACCGTAGCTATCTACTGTAATGCCATTAAGCATGTTTACACTAGCCTTACCAGCTCTAACGTTTGCCATCTCCTCTTGTAGGTGGTCGATAGCTTTGCTCATCTTAGCCTCTAGTGAAGCTAATATCTCTTTAGACTCTGCCATTTTCTATTTTCTTTAGTTGTTATTATAAGGCAAAATTAATAAAATTATCAAATATTGTCAAACTATAACGAAATTTTAACTCTACAACGATTTTCTCCTTTCGATAAGTAGCAGTGTGATACCTGTTACTGAACCAATTATGTTTGCAATCAAATCGCCCGAATCCATCCCTCGGCCAAAAAGTGGCTGCACTAGCTCTATAAAACTACCATAGAGAATAGTCGCCCCTGCCGTAATTAAGATGGCCGATAGCTTGCCGCTCCTGCCGTTCATTAGCGCAGAACCTAGCAAGAATGCCAATACCATATATAGCACAAAGTGAACGATCTTGTCAAAGCCAAAACTAGGTAGCTTAATATCTTTTGATACTTTTATTAACGAACCTAGTGTTAATGCAATCCACCAAAGAGTGGTTGCACCCCACACCAAAAACCTATTGCGCAGGCTCTTGCGCACAAACCTTATAACACTCATCGCAAAACTCTTTAATTACCCTTACACACTCGTCTCTCTCTTCAATAAAGCTCATGTGGCCAGAGTTTTCGAACCATGCCACTTGTGATTTTGGAAGCTTCTCGATAATTGCCTCGGCAGCCTCTACTGGTATATACTCATCTTGTTTGCCAAAGCAGAGTAGAGAAGGGACCTCTAGCGATGATACTACATCGTAGCTCTCCGGGCGTAGCATCATTCCCTCTAGTAGTGCCACAATACCATCATCATCGGTAAACATTACCTGATCGGCAATATCGGCTATCTCTTCGGTGAATTTCTTACGATTTACCTTAGCAAAGCCTTTGCCCGGGTTGGTAGATGCCAAAAGCTCTTTGCGAGACGATTTGATTATCTCGATCTCACGGCGGCGATTCTCTCTCTTTTCGTCACTATCGCCATTGGGAGAAGAGTGCAAAAGCACAAGCCCTGCCACCTTTTCGGGATATTTTCTACACAGCGATTGAGCAATGTAACCACCCATCGAGTGCCCAACGATAACGGCTCTATCGATTTGTGCCTTCTCCATAATTTCGGCAACAGCATCGGCACAAAATTCCATTGTGTGAACCTCACCCTTTACCTGCGACACACCATGCCCCGGAATATCCATCGCCAATACTTTGAGCGTTTTGCCTAGCTCACCAGCAAAACCATCCCACACCTCAATTGACTCTAGATAGCCATGAATTAGGACTATTGGCAGTGTGCCAATTCCCTCACATGTATATCGTGTAGCAGCTCCTGCCGCAATTACAAACTTTTCCATACTCCTACTTATACTAAAAAGGGCTACCACCTAGTAGCCCATATATTTTTATTAATCTTGATCGTCTTGGTCATATTCATCATCATCGTCATACTCCTGATCCTCATCGTCGTCGTACTCCTCGTCGTCGTTTCCATCGTCAAAGTAATCGAATGTAGACTCCTTTTTTTTGTAGCTATAAAGCTCGTCGTCGTCTTGGTCAAAATCATCAATCTCTTTATAGAGAGTATGATTGAGTTTACCACTTTTTTTATTGGGTTCTAGTTTTGCAGCCTTGCGTAGCATATCTTCAGCCTCGAATGCAGGCATACGGTAGTTCTTGTTGCTTTTCATTGTTAAATGAAACCTTTAAATTAGTATTTGCAGGCTGGCAGCTTTCACTACTTTTAGCTACCATCCCATTAGTAATAGTGTAGATACTAGCTTGAGTATCTGCTGCAATAATAGTAACTTTTTTGTAAACGTGCAAGACTTTTGGCTATTTTAACAAAGACTAAATATAACCCTCAAAAACTCTTTGTGCAGGCCCTAACAGCATTACTTTGCGATAGCAGCCATCTTGGTAGTCGAACGAAACATTTAGTTCACCCCCCATAGCCTCAATATCGATGCTATTAATACCACCTCCTTGGCTAATCGAAAATGCTATTGCCGAGGCTGCAATACCCGTTCCACACGCTAGAGTTTCGTCCTCGACTCCACGCTCATAGGTGCGAACTTTGATTCTGCTGGGCGATAGTTTTTCGACAAAGTTAACGTTTGTGCCACTAGGGTATAGCTCCTTGTTGTAGCGAATCTGCCTACCAATGCTAACAATATCTTCGCTCATAACATCGTCTGAGAATATCACATGGTGCTCGACACCAGTGTTCATAAACGTGTAGCTAGGCTCTATCTTAATGCTCTCAACATCTATTAGCTCAACCACAACCTGCCCCTTAACACCATCATCGGCTATAATTTGTGCCGTGTGCTCACCATCGCTAGCAATAAAGCTAAGGTGCTCTTTGTCTATGCCCATGTGCTTGGCAAACAACACTATCACACGTGCACCATTTCCACACATAGCAACCTCACCACCATCGGCATTATAATAAACCATCCTAAAGTCGTAGCCCTCACAGCTCTCTAGCAACATTAAACCATCGGCTCCAATGCCAAAGCGTCTATCACACATAGCCTCGATTTGCGCCTTCGAAAGCGATAGTGTGCCCTCTCTATTATCTAAAAGAACAAAGTCGTTACCAGCACCGTGATATTTATAGAATTTAATTTTTCCCATTTTATTACTATTTTTGTCTCACAAGAGAACTTAAAATTTTATATGATATGAAAGCTATTTTCAACCACAAATCTATAAGAAATTTTACTGCCGACAAAATTTCGGACAGTGATATGGCAAAAATGCTAGAGGCTGCAACTCGTGCCTCAACCATTGGTAATATGCAGCTATACAGCATAATCGTTAGCCAAAGCGACGAGGTAAAGGCAGAGCTTTTGCCATGCCACTTTGGGCAAGCAATGACAACACAAGCGGCAGCGGTATTTACTTTTTGTGCCGATATTAACCGTTTTGAGCAGTGGTGTAAGCAGCGAGATGCCAAGCCATCATACGGTAATTTCATATGGTATGTGAACGGAGCAATTGACGCGCTACTTGCCTCACAAAACCTATCGCTAGAGGCCCAGCACCTAGGCTACGGGATATGTTACCTTGGCACAACACTATATACTGCCGATAAGATTATAGATGTACTCAACCTACCAAAGGGTGTAATCCCCATTACAACAGTTGTGGTTGGCCGCCCAGTAGCAGATGCTCCGCTAACAGATCGCTTGCCCCTTGAGGCAGTGGTGCATAACGAGCGCTACCAAGACTACACGCCCGAGCGCATCGATGCATTATATAGCGAAAAAGAGTCGCTCGAGAGCACAAAACAGCTACTCAAAGAGAATCAGCTAGATAATCTTGCCAAGATATTTACCGAGCGTCGCTACAAAAAAGACGACAATATTGCTTTTTCGGCAAAATATTTTGACGTGCTAAAAAAGCAAGGCTTTATCGACTAGCACCAAAGTGAACCATCGGGAACATTTGGGCTTTGATTTGCTCTAGCTCCTGCGAGCTTATTGTAGTAGGGTAGCTCATAATCATAAGCTCAACCTCACCCTCGCCCCAATATGCTGGATGGGCATAAAAATGTGGGTTAAGGTGCAAACCCAACCTTTGGTAAAAGCCTATACGGCGTTTCGAAATATCATCCTCGGGGTGCTCAACCTCAAGGATGATATTTTCTTTGCTAGCCTCTATGAACGAGCTCAAAATTTTGGCTCCATAGCCGCCACCTCTTAGCGAGGGTAGCGTTGCAAAGTGTTCGATATACTTTACGCTACCAATTTGCCACCAGCCCATGAATCCTATAAAACTATCACCATCGAGTATAATATCAAGATAGTAACTAGGACTCTGCATAGTTGCAATTTGGTAGTCTAGCTCACGGCGCTCGACGGCAGGAAAAGCGCCGATATATAGTTGCCAAAACTCCTCAAAGTAGCGATCGCTACTACTAGAGATTCTTACTTTATTAAAACTATTTGTCATGTTTTTTGGTTGTTTACTATCTCCCTAAAACTGTGAGTCGCTCTCGCCCCTTGCAGCATCTAGCCTAATGGCAACAAACAACAACACCGTAAACGATAGTAGTGACGAGCCACCATAACTAAAAAATGGTAGCGGAATACCAATCACGGGTATAAGACCAATGGTCATACCAATGTTGATTATAAGGTGGGCAATAAAGATAGATGCCACACTATAACAGTATATTCGAGCAAAGGCATCTTTTTGCCTTTCGCCCATGTACATAAGTCGAGTAATTAGCACCGTAAATAGTATAACCACCAAGCTACAACCTACAAAGCCCCACTCCTCGCCTACGGTACAAAAGATGAAGTCGGTACTTTGCTCGGGCACAAAGTTAAATTTGGTTTGTGTACCATTCAAAAAACCCTTGCCCGAGAAACCTCCCGAACCAATAGCGATTTTTGATTGATTTACGTTATATCCCGTGCCTTTATTGTCGGTTACAAGACCTAGTAGAATGTATATACGATCTTTTTGGTGCTGCTGCATCACGTTATTAAAGATGTAATCGATAGACGATGTAAACGATAGTGCACCCACAAAAAGCATTACAAAAAGCCATAAGTTTCTAAGCTGACGGCGATATCCATATATAAACACTAGTGGCAAAGTAACTACAACCGCCCCAATTGCAACCAAGTTGCTAGGTACCTGCTCGCTTGCACCCAACAAGTATATAACCACCGATGCAACAAAATAGGTGAGCACAACAGTACCCAAATAAATTACTTTTTCTTTGTGATAGCCATTACTTACACTCTCGGCAACTAGCGCAATAACTAGCATAAAGAGCACCATAAATATTGGTGAAAACAAGAACGAGAATATAAACAACGCAATGGCAAGTAACCCAAAAATATAGAACCACTGGTTAAAACCCTCACGATATAGCATTATAAAGAATGCTGCATACACAAGTGCCGAACCCGTGTCATTTTGCAGAATGATAATGGCAAACGGAACCATTATAATGAGCATCACACCCAGCAGGCTACGAGAGTTCTTCATATTAAAGTTATAGGAACTCATGTGGCGAGCAAGCGCAAGCGATGTCGCAAACTTGCCTAGCTCGGCAGGTTGAAGCCTAAACGAGCCTATCTCGAACCACGATTTTGCACCATTCACCTCGGTTCCAAAAATGAGAACACTCACTAGCAAAAACAAAATAAAGAAGTAGGTGGGATAGGACAAGAAGTGAAAAAATATCTTATCGATGAGAAGCACCGTAATAGCTGCCACAAACGATACCGAGATCCACAGTAGCTGTACACCATATCTTTTTGAGAGGTCGACCACTGTGGTAAACGACTCCTCGTTAAAATTTACCGCAAAAATATTTAGCCAACCTATGCCCACTAGCAAGACGAAGATTAGGACTGTAACCCAATCTACACCACTAAACATACCAGCTCTTGTTCTACTTATCATATTGTGGATAGTGAATTGTTTTTGTTTTCATAGCCTCATATAGTGCAGGCCTAGTAATTGTGTCGGTCAAATATTTCTCGATTACAAGCGAGGCAATGGGCGCAGCTACCGAAGCACCAAACCTACCATGTTCGATATATGCCATGACTGCAATCTTAGGGTTGTCTTTGGGTGCAAAGCACACAAACGTAGAGTGGTCGGCACCACGATTCTCTGCTGTTCCCGTCTTTCCGCATATATCTAGACCATCTACCTTTGCAATTAAGCCTGTTCCACTCTCGTTAACTCCTTTGTACATTGCATCGACAAAGGTGTCAAAATATTTGGTATCGATGGTGGTATATTGCTTTTCGTAGAATCGCTTGTCGATAGAGTCGCCATCGATGCTCTTAATGATGTGTGGTATGTAGTAGTGCCCACGATTGGCAAGAATGGCTGTAAAGTTTGCCATCTGAAGCGGAGTAACGCTAATTTCGCCTTGACCAATAGAGAGCGAAACGGTTGTAAGGTAGCTCCACCGCTTGTTATACATTTTATCAAAATAGCTCGAGGTAGGGATATTACCCTTTAGCTCGCCCAAGAAATCGGACTCAAGCTTGCGACCAAAACCCATCGATAGAACATGGTTGCGCCACGAGTCAAATGCCTTTTGTGTAGAGCCATATTTTTTGTTCTCGATAATTGCTTTATAGACATAACAAAAATATGCATTACACGATGTTTGAATACCATACTCTAGGGCAAGTGGCGAAGCATGTGCATGGCAGCCAACTCCACGGCCTATGGGGAATCCTCCGTGACACGAATATTGTGTTTCGGGGGTAAAGACGCCCTCTTGCAAACCAATCAAACCAGTTGCCATTTTAAACGTAGAACCAGGAGGGTAGTATGCCATCACTGCTCGGTTATAGAGTGGTTTTTTGGGGTCACGCAGCAGTGATATATAATTTGTACTACGAGTTCTTCCAATGAGTTTATCGGGATTATAGGTTGGGCTACTCACCATTGCTAATATCTCGCCCGTAGCAGGTTCGATTGCCACAATACTACCAATCTTACCCTGCATTAACTCCTCGCCCAAAAGCTGTATTCTAGCATCGATGGTAGAGACAATTGCCTTGCCGGGAATGGCTAGCGTATCGGCTGCACCATCGGCATATTCGCCCTTAACGATTCCGTGTACATCGACAAGCTGCATTTTTACACCCTTGCGACCACGCAACTCCTCTTCATAGGCTCTCTCGATGCCAGTTAGCCCTATATAGTCGCCCGATTTATAGTAGCTATCGGCCTCGATATGGCGACGGCTCACCTCGCCAACATATCCTAGCAAGTTGCCTGCCGTGTTATGAGGGTAGGAGCGTATGGTGCGATACTGAGTATAAAAACCCGGGAGCGTTTGCTCATCGAGCCTTAGCTTCATTTGCTTACTAAGCTGCTTAAAAATTGTAGATGGTCGGCGAGAAGAGAATTTCTTTGCCTTGGTTAGCTCCTTTACAAGATCCTCTTTGCTCACCGAAATAGTGTTGCAAAGCGCCATTGTGTCAAATGGTTCCATATCCATAGGAACAACCATAAGGTCATAGGAGTCCTTGCTCTGAGCCAAGAATAGCCCATTGCGGTCGTACACCTCGCCACGAGGAGGAAATTGCACCTGATGGCGTATAGCATTTCCTTGTGCTAGGTGTTTATATTTGTCCGAAAAAATTTGTAACTGTGCTAGGCGAAATATCATCACGCCAGCCACTAATATCATTACAAATCTAAGTATATTATATCTGGTCATGCTAGCTGCCTGAAAAATCTATTTTTTACTTTTGTGTGGAGAGAAAAGTGGTAGCTGATAGATGTAGATTAAGAGTATGGTCAAAACAGTACTGATAACAAACTTGGGCACTAGCAATTTGAGCGAATATGCCGCAAGTGTATCGAGATAGAAGATTGTGAGATTGTTAATAATAACAATCACAGTACAGTACAAAAGAAAGGGTAGTGCTCCCACTCTCGAAGATGTGACGATGATATTATCGTTCAAATCGTCATGGCTAATAAATAGCTTGAGAACAACTCCTCTAATAAAGCCTATCAATATAGAGGCAATAGTGTAGATACCCGAAGTCGAAGATACCAAGTCCATAGCCATACCATAGGCAGCACCATATAGTAGCATCATTGCACCAGATGTCGAAGAGGGTAAAAGCATAAGTGCCACTACATACATATATATGTTTATGTAGTTCGAAATCTGGAGATTATCAAACAAAAACGTTTGCAGCACTAGCGTAAAAATAAATAGTGCTATAAATTCATATACTCTAGCCATAACTGCTACTCTGTAATATTATTCTCCTCTAGGAGCATCTCTCGCTCATAACCATCAAGGTACTTTACTGCAATTACATTTTCGAGCCTTCCCATTTGCTGGGTTAGGGCTATCTTTGCCTTGTAGTAAGTACCGTTCACTAGCTCATAACTGTCGATTACCCCAATATTAATATCGGCCGGAAAGATAGAGGAGTAGGTTGTCGAGGTAATAGTGTCGCCCTTTTCGAGTTGAGCGTACTTTGGAATTTCGGTCATAGTAACATATTCGTTACTTACACCATCCCACAAGATCGAACCATAGTAGTCGCTATCTTTAATCTTACCACTACTACGAAAATCGATATTCAAAACCGAAATCGCAACCGAGAATTTATCTGATACCCCAATTACATAACCCACAATACCCGATGGAGCCAAAAGCGCCATTTTGTCTTGTATACCATCCCTTGAGCCTTTGTCTAGGGTGATGTAGTTGCGTAATTTAACGATGCTATTGCTAACAACCGTTACGGGAATATATTCATATCTACCCGCTATTACACTATCAACCAACGTTGTGTCGGCAGCATAGTAGTCTAGCGTGCTACGCATACTATCTGCCTGAGCACGCAAATTTGCAAGCTCTGCCGACAATAGACGATTCTCCTCCCTTAAATTTATAAAGGAGGAGATATCATTATATAGCCCATCAATACTAGAGGTAAGCGCCCACGAAAGTGTGCGAACTTCGCCATCGGCATGCACCGAACTACTTCTAAAGTAGCTGATAGCAAGTGCTTGTAGTATGATGAATAGTATGTAAACATGAATCTTTCTGATAAACAGAAAAAACTTATCCATCTTATATATATAGTCTTGTAGGTGTGTCTCTAACTAGCAGAGGCTACTTCATAAGGAATGAGAACCTATCAATGTTCTTGAGTGCTACACCTGTACCACGAGCCACTGCACGAAGAGGATCTTCAGATACATGGAACTCGATTTGTACACGATCCGATAGCCTTTGTGCAAGACCCTTGATAAGTGCACCACCACCTGCTAGGTAGATACCTTTGTTTACGATATCGTTGTATAGCTCGGGTGGAGTCTTCTCTAGCACCTTCATAATTGCTGCATCAACCTTAACTAGCGATTTGTCTAGCGCATAGGCAATCTCTTGGTAAGATACCCACACCTCGTGTGGACGAGAGTCGATAATGCTGTGCCCAATAACTCTAAAGTCTTCTGGTGGATCCTCTAGGTCTGATACTGCACTACCAACAGCGATTTTGATTTGCTCGGCTGTGCGGTCACCAATCTTGATGTTATGTTGCTGGCGCATATATGCCTGAATATCTTCGCTAAAGACGTCACCTGCAACGTTAATACTCTCGTTACAAACGATACCACCAAGCGAGATAACTGCTATCTCGGTTGTACCACCACCTATATCTACTACCATGTGCCCCTCTGGAGCCTCAACATCTAGCCCTATTCCCAGAGCAGCTGCCATTGGCTCATAAATTAGGTATACATCACGGCCACCAGCGTGCTCTGCCGAGTCTCTAACGGCACGTATCTCTACGTTGGTTGAGCCCGAAGGAATACAGATTACCATACGCAAAGAAGACGATAGCACACTGCGCTGCTTAATCATCTTAATCATACCACGTATCATAACCTCGGCAGCATTAAAGTCTGCAATTACTCCATCACGAAGTGGACGTATAGTCTTTATGTTGTCAGGTGTCTTACCGTGCATTTGGCGTGCACGATCACCAATAGCGATCAACTTTCCAGATAGCGCATCAACTGCAACCACACTAGGCTGGTCAACTACAATCTTATCGTTATGAATGATAAGAGTGTTAGCTGTGCCAAGGTCCATGGCTATCTCTTGTGTGAAAAACGAAAAAAGTCCCATTATATTTTTTATTTGGCTTTAACTAAGGGTAGAATCCCAAAAAGATTCTACCCTTTAGTAAGTCATAATTTCTAGTGTTTGAAGTGACGCATACCCGTCATGACCATTGCCATGCCGTTTGCGTTACAATATTCGATAGTGTCTGAATCTCTCATCGAGCCACCTGGCTGGATGATTGTGTCGATACCCTCGGCGTGTGCAATCTCGGCACAATCTGCAAATGGGAAGAATGCGTCTGATGCAAGCACCGAACCCGCAAGTTCAAAATCAAACGACTTAGCCTTTGCAATAGCTTGGCGAAGTGCATCAACACGAGATGTTTGGCCAACACCGCTAGCTAGTAGCATAGAGCCCTTTGCAAGCACGATAGCATTACTCTTTGAGTGCTTAACGATTTTGTTAGCAAAGATCAAATCCTCTTTTTGAGCATCTGATACGCTCTGGCTAGTTACACACTCCATTGGAGTATCTACACCACCAACTTTGTTATCTGGCTCTTGTGCTGCAATACCACCCAAAAGCGTGCGCATTTGCATTGGAGATTTACCATCACCTTTTTGCTCAAGGATAATACGGTTTTTCTTAGACTTTAGAGTCTCTAGTGCCTCTGGAGCATATGATGGAGCGATGATAACCTCAAAGAACAGTTTGTTAATCTCTTGAGCTGCTAGAGCGTCAATTTCTCTGTTACAAACTAGCACACCACCAAATGCCGAAACTGGATCGCCTGCAAGAGCATCTTTCCATGCCTCTACAACGCTCTCTCTTGTTGCAACACCACAAGCGTTGTTGTGCTTAAGAATTGCAAACGTAGTTTTATCGAATTCGCCAATTAGGTTAATGGCTGCATCGATATCTAGCATATTGTTGTATGAAATATCTTTACCGTTTAGCTTAGTGAATAGAGCATCGATGTCGCCATAGAACTTAGCCGCTTGGTGTGGGTTCTCGCCATAACGAAGAGGAGTACCACCCGAGTGAGTGATGCGAATTTCGTCTAGGTTTTGCTCACAGTTAAAGTAGTTGAAAATTGCGCTGTCATATGATGAGCTAACTGCAAAAGCATGAGCTGCAAAACGCAAACGATTCTCAACGGTTGTAGCTGCGCCTTGTGCTTGCATAAGCTCCATAAGCTCGCCATATTGCTTAACAGACGGAATGATAACAACGTCTTTGTAGTTTTTAGCCGCTGCACGAATAAGCGAAATACCACCAATATCGATTTTCTCGATAATTTGCTGGTGCTCGGCGCCACTCTTAACAGTCTCCTCAAATGGGTATAGGTCTACAATTACAAGGTCAATTTCTGGAATGTTATATTCTGTAAGTTGCTCACCATCGGTAGGGTTGTCACGGCGTGCAAGAATACCACCAAATACTCCCGGGTGAAGTGTCTTAACACGACCACCAAGAATAGAAGGGTAGCCAGTTAGACCCTCTACTGGGTTTGCCTTAATGCCTCTTGACTCAATAAAGTCTAATGTACCACCTGTTGAGTAAATTTCAACACCCTCTTTTGCTAGAAAATCAACAATCTCACCAAGTCCATCCTTGTAGAACACTGAGATTAATGCGCTCTTTATCTTTTTCACTACTTATATTTTTTAAAACTATTATTACTTACAATTATTTAGAAAGGCATATCCTCGCCCGATGGCATATCGTCAATTATTGGCATATCGTTTGCCATTGGCATAGGACCAGCCTCTTGTGGGGGCTGCTGGCGAGTAATGCGCCATGCACGCACCTCGGTAAACCAACGACCGTTATATTCTCTTGACTCGATATTTACGCTAACATCTACCTTGTCGCCCGCTTTGTAGCTAGAGAGCTCAGAGATTTTATCTCCCCAAAACGTTACACAAAGTCTTTTATTAAACTCTCCCGGTAGCTGCAATATTACATCTTGCTTTGTCCAGCTTCCTCTGGCAGACGAGCCACTAATTGGCGAGGCTAGCGTCTCGATAGTTCCCTCTATATTCATTTTTTATGTGTTATATTCTTGTAGATAAATAACCTATGCCCACCAAGGGGCAAAATTTGCTTACATTTCCCCAGCAAAGATAATAATATTTAATAGGAGTTCAAAAAACTTTACCCCTTCTTACAGTAGCAACCAACACTAAGAGATGTTGTGTGAAAAAAATAACTATAAAAAACTTAAACATTCGCCAAATTTAACTAGTAAATCATAACTTTTTGAAACTAAATTATTAAATTCAGCTATCACATTACAACGCTGATTCAAATATCATCTTTTATAAAATTTCCAAATCCCGATTAATATTACTATATTTGTAACCGCTTAAAAACGCAAATGTTTGTGAGTGAGACAAAAGCACAAAATAATAACTTTATAAAATAACAAAATTCGATGAGCATCATTAAGTTTTCGAGAAGCACAGTTTATAAGCGCTTCACAGATTTTTTTCACACACCAATCGCAGGTGGAGTAGTACTATTTGGGTGTATGCTGCTAGCAATGATTCTAGCCAACCTACCATTCACAAAAGATTTTTATCACGATATATGGTCATCATATTTCATGATTGGTTTCGAAAACTTCAAGATTAGCTTCTCGCTAGAGCACTGGATTAACGATGGATTGATGATTATCTTCTTTTTTGTTGTTGGTCTTGAAATCAAAAGAGAGGTTATTGTGGGTGAGCTATCGTCGTTTAAAGATGCTCTTTTACCAATTGTAGCTGCAGTAGGTGGTATGGTAGTACCAGCACTTTTTTACTATATATTTAATGGTGGCACACCTACCGAGTCGGGCTGGGGTATCCCAATGGCTACCGATATTGCATTTGCGCTAGGTATCCTGTTCTTGATGGGTAACAAAGTGCCAATGTCGCTAAAAATCTTCTTAACAGCTCTTGCTATTGTAGATGACTTGGGTGCTATTGTTGTAATTGCAATGTTCTATTCGGGTGGTATTAACTGGTTGCTACTTGGTTGGGCTCTTATCATACTAATAGGCATGGTATTCCTTAACAGAATGGGTGTTGACAAAATGCGTTACTATGTTGCTCCTAGTATTGTTTTGTGGATTTTGTTCTTGTACTCGGGTGTACACGCTACAATTGCGGGTGTCCTTATTGCAATGACAATTCCGGTTGTCCCAAAGCTACCAAAGCGTTTCTTCACATACAAAACTCGTGCACTTCTTAATAGCTTTAACTCACTAGATCGTCGTGAGCATGGCCTAATCCAAAACCACGATCAGTTTAAGATTGTACACCGCATGAACTCTATTGCAAAGGAGACAATTCCTCTTTCGCAGTGGTTAGAGAACAACCTACACGGTCTGGTTGCATACTTTATTATGCCAGTTTTTGCCTTTGCAAACGCAGGTATCACTATCTCTCCAGAGAGCTTCTCTTCGCTAGGTAGCGAGCAATCAATCGGTATTATCACAGGTCTTGTGCTAGGTAAGCCAGTGGGAATCTTTATTCTATGCTACCTTACTGTTAAGCTAGGCTTTGCAAAGCTACCACAAGGAGCATCGTGGATGTCACTTCTTGCAGTAGCATGTATGGGAGGTATTGGTTTCACTATGTCTATGTTTATTAACAACCTAGCATTTAGCGATGCTACGATGATTGACAATGGTAAACTATCTATTTTGGTTGCATCAATTGTTGCGGCTGTTCTGGGATGTGTGCTAATGACGCTTGCTGCCAAGAAAAAATAAATTAGATATAAAATATAGTTTTTTCCTCATTTTTTGATGTAGTGTAATAAAATTAACTATATTTGCATCTCGCCAGCAAAAAGGCTGGTTAGTTATTGAATAGATTTTACGTAATAAATTTAAATATTTGAAATAATATGAAAAGAAATTTGATTGTTGCTGCTCTTGCAGTTGCTTCTCTAGCTTCTTGTGGCTCAAACGCTACAGTTACAGCACCAAAAACATTTGCAGATTCAGTATCAGTAGCTCTAGGTAGCGCTATGGGTAGCCAAATCAAGGGTATGAACTTTGCAGAAGGTGAAGTTGATATGGACGTTATGCTAGCTGCACTTAAGGCTGCAAAAGATGGCGAGGAGCCAATGAACATGGAGCAAGTTAACCAAGTTCTAACAAAATATTTCACAGTAGTTAAGCCAGCTAAAGACAAAGAGGCTTCGGAGGCATTCATCGCAGATGCTATCAAGAACGGTGCTCAGACAACTGCAAGTGGTCTAGCATATGTACTTGAGAACGCAGGTGACGCTAACGCTATGCCACAGCTAGGTGACTCTATCAAGGTTCACTACAAAGGTACTCTTCCTAATGGTGATACGTTTGATTCATCTTACGATCGTGGTGAGCCAGCTACATTCCCTCTAATCGAAGGTGGTCTTATCCAAGCTTGGACTGAAGGTATGCAGCTAGTTGGTAAAGGTGGTAAAATCATTCTTTATGTTCCTAGCGAGCTAGGTTATGGTGCTAACGGTAACCGTACAATTGCTCCTAACCAAGCACTTAAGTTTGAGGTAGAGCTACTTGACGTTATGTCAGCAACTACTAAGGCTGAGTAATTTTAGAAGATAAAAGATTTG
>CAYJIL010000061.1:0-13475 GCA_964370235.1 uncultured Rikenellaceae bacterium
TAACCACCACTTCACCAATGGTCAACATACCATTCACCAAATGCACTCGCTCATACCCAGCAATATCCTCAACACCAATCTCAGTCTCCTTAACAACGCCACTATCAATCAAGTAACTACGACGAACTCCCTTCAACAAAGGCGTTGTTGACGTAAAAAACTCACCATCTTTCTCAAAAACTAGATTAGCATAAGAACAATCACCAACACCATTAGAGCTACAAATAATAACATCGTCACAATTACCTTTACGTTCTAAAACAGCAGCTAGCTCGCTACGATCTTCATACTTAAAAGCATAAGCAATATCACTCTCGACAACTGACAACGATTTAACTTCTCGTTTTTGATACTCACGGTATGTAATTTCCTCTACTCCCCTAGCAGAATAGACCACTCGGCACATCACCTTATGGTGTGTATAACCATAGGGCGAAGCAGCAATTAATGCTTTTTGATCTAGCTGTGGAGGCACAAAATCGTGTGCCGTAGCCGTTTCATCGATACGACTCTGGTGGTAGTCAAACAACTCAATCCTACCCAAATACAGCAACATTGTCTCTATAAATCTCATCGTGGTAAATATATTTTTCTCATTACTTCATTATACTCATCTTGGCAGCTTGAATTAATGGTGATGCCACCACCGCTGCGATAATAGAGCTTACTATCTTGCTCCTCGATATAGCGAATTAGCACAGTGCTATCTAGCTTTAAACCATCAAAATACCCTGCAACGCCACAGTAGTAGCCACGTGTATGCCCTTCGGCCGCACGAATAATATCGAGAGTCGATTGCTTGGGCGCACCACTAACACTACCAGCAGGCAGCATACTTGTTATAATCGTGCCCAAAAGAGATTGATAACCATCTCTCAAATCGGCACACACTTCGCTACTAACCTGATATATAGAGCCCCTATCACCACAGTCTACCAAATCGACATATCTAAATCGCTCGACACGAGTGTTATGCGCCACCACCGATAGGTCGTTGCGAATGAGGTCTACGATAGTAAAATGCTCGGCCAACTCCTTGTAATCGCTCATTATCTGCTCAATGGCATTGGGTAGCGAACTGTCAATTGTGCCTTTCATAGGGAAGGAAGATATTGTTCCATTTTGGATGCGAACAAATGTTTCGGGCGAAAAACAACAAAATTCACCAGGTATATATAGGCGATATTTTGCTTGTGATTGCTCAAATATATCTTGTAGGTGTGACTGGTTTTCGAGTTCTGTTTTAACTGTTAAGTTAAGCAGAAAGCTGTCGCCACGATGCAAGCCATCGTAGGCAACATTAAATTTTTGTTTATACTGTTCTAGCGAAATTGGCAGTGAAACTAGAGCATCAACATACTGTGAATCACTACGCACAGGTAGTTTATCAAAATTGCCAATACCATTAAAATCAAAATAAACTTTATCACAATTCAATGGATCGGCATATAAAAAACAGCGATCCATCTCAAAATCGACTCCAAAGACAAAAGCCTCGCCCCTAGAGCCCATTTGGTTCATCGTATCAACTAACTCTTCAATATTCATGGTTGCAAAGATATGATTTTTTAAGTAATATCGTTTTTACTATCTTTGCAGCCACAAAAGGGGAGTTACAATGACAAGGGTATTAGTAGTGAATAGCTACGACTCGTTTATATATAATATAGTTCAAATCTTGGAGCAAAGCACACTTTGCAGCTACCAAGTAGAGATGTGCGATAGGATAGACTATTCGGCTCTGAGTTGCTATGACTCTATAATACTGTCGCCGGGCCCATCTACCCCAATGCAAAACAAACACCTTGGCAACATAATTAACAGCTGCAAGAATAGCCACAAGATATTGGGCGTATGCCTTGGGCATCAAGCCATAGCACACTATTTTGGGGTAGAACTCATGCAGATGGATAGACCAATGCACGGCCACCCATCGCAGCTACATAACATTTGTACGACCGACCCAATAGTTGGTGGGCAAAAAGAGGGAGCAATAGTTGGCAGATACCACTCTTGGCTAGTAGATAGCCAGTCACTAGAGGCGTGCCCACACCTAAAACCCACATCATATGACGAGCAGGGCAATATAATGTCACTTGCACACACCTTGCTCCCCATTTATGGAGTGCAGTTTCATCCCGAATCTATCATAACCCAAAATGGCAAAGAGATGATCGAAAATTTCTTGCGCCTATAAGCGTATATTTACGACAAATAACAAATTTTCAAAAATAAACCCAAAACACCCAAAATCTAGATAATTAACAGCAAAATTACACATTTAAACTACAAAAAGATACAAATATCCATAAATTTACGTATCTTTGGTTCGTCTTTCAATACAAATTATTTTATTTAAAAAAGTATGAACCTAATTAGCAAAAGCCTACTACCCATCTCTTTGTTTTCGCCAATATTGTCGATAGCAGAGGAGAAAATGAACGTGCTATTCATAATGCTGGACGACCTTCAGTCAACAGCTGTCAATTACAACGGAAATAGCCAAGTTGTATCACCCAATATCGATAATATTTATAGTAATGGTGTGTCATTCACAAATACATACACCAACGGAGCTATTGGGGGTGCATTATCAATGCCTAGCCGTGCAATGGTTATGACAGGCCGTGGCATATTCGAGGTAAAGCGAGACGGTGAATATATACCCGACGAACATATTACCTTGCCACAACTTTTGCGTAATAACGGATATAATACATTTGCTACCGGAAAGTGGCATAACTGCAAAAATTCATTCCACCGCTCATTCGAAAATGGTGGATATGTATTCTTTGGCGGCATGCACCAATATCACCAGAACGGACACGTAACACCATATCTTCGCAACTTTGACCCTACGGGTAAGTACGAAGGACAACCTTTTATTGGCGATAAATTCTCGTCGGAGATGTTTGCCGATAAAGCAGTTGATTTTCTTAAAGCACAAAAAAAGAGCAAAGAGCCATTCTTTGCCTATGTTGCATTTACATCGCCACACGACCCACGAGATCAACATCCCGACTATGGCCACAAGTATGACCCAAAGGAGATTGATCTACCAATAAATTTTGCCAATAGACACCCATTCAACACGGGTGATATGTATGTGAGAGACGAAGTGCTACTGCCACACTACCGAGAAGAGGAGGCAGTGAAAGAGGATATAGCAAACTACTACCAAATGGTGAGCGAGGTTGATGTTCAAATTGGCCGCATAGTCGATGCACTAAAAGAGAGCGGAGAGTATGATAATACCATTATCATTCTTGCATCGGATAATGGTTTGGCAGTGGGTCAGCATGGCCTACTAGGCAAACAGAACCTATATGAGCACAGTATATCGGTGCCTCTAGTAGTGTCACTACCCGGTGGTGCAAAGGGTGTCGAGAGCAAGGCATACAACTACCTTAGCGACATATACCCTACCCTATGTGATGTGCTAGGAATCGAGGCTCCCGAAACTGTCACTGGAAAATCATTTGCACCTGCAATTGAGAATCAATCACAACGCAACAGAACACAGCTATTCTTGGCATATAGCAACGTGCAAAGAGGGCTTGTAAGAGATGGTTGGAAGTATATTATCTACAATGTAGATGGTTGTGAGACCGAACAACTATTCAATCTTAACGATGACCCTTGGGAAATGGTGAACCTAGCAGAGCACCAAGCATACCAAACAATAAAGCGTGCCTACAAAAACGAGCTAAAGAAAGAGATGAAAAAGGGTAACGATTTTTGTGACCTAGACAAACCAATGTGGGGATATGGCCCACACATGGTTAAGTGGGTAGAGGCAATAAAGCTGTATGATTAGAATTTTATATTAGCCATAACAAAAAAATAATGGTATCTCGAATTATTTCGAGATACCATTATTTTTTATGTTTTACCACCTTGTATCGAGGAATTAACCACAAATACTAGATAGTGTCAATATCGGTTGAGCAATTACTTAACCTCTGCCTCTTTCATATCACCTTTCTCAAGTAGAGCATTGTGGAAAGAGAACGCAGTGCGTAGGTTGTGTGGTGTGTGACCACCGTTTGCATTGTTAAAGTAATCCCAAAGTAGATCTTGATAATCTGGGTGAGCACAGTTCTCGATAAGTGCTTTTGCACGCTCGATTGGGCTCTTACCACGTAGATCGGCAACACCACGCTCTGTGATAACAATGTTTACAGAGTGCTCGCTATGGTCTTGGTGTGACACCATTGGAACAATAGCACTAATCTTACCACCTTTAGCTAGCGATGGAGCTGTAAAGATAGATAGGTATGCGTTACGAGTAAAGTCACCCGAACCACCAATACCGTTCATCATCTTGCTACCAGCAATGTGTGTACTGTTTACGTTACCATAAATATCTACCTCGATAGCAGTATTGATAGTGATAAGTCCTAAACGACGTACAACCTCTGGGTTGTTTGACATTTCGCTTGGGCGAAGAACTACTTTATCTTTGAAGAAATCGATATTTGCAAACAAATCATCCATAACACCATCGCTTAGTGTTAGAGAACAACCACTTGCAAACTTACAACGACCCTCTTTCATTAGACCAATTACAGAGTCTTGAATAACCTCGGTGTACATTTCAAACGCAGGAATAGACTCGTTTGCACCTAGGCAACCAAGCACAGCATTTGCAATGTTACCTACACCCGACTGAAGAGGTAGGAACTCAGCAGGAATGCGACCAGCCTCTAGCTCCGAAGCTAGGAAGTTAGCTACATTCTGTCCAATTTGCATTGTTACATCATCAACCGGAGAGAACTCGCTCACACCGTCAGTTAGGTTTGTTTCAACAATACCAACAATCTTAGCTGGGTCGATCTTTACAACCTCGCTACCTGCTCTGTCGCTTGGCTTGAAAACAGGCACAGCTTGACGACAAGGAGGATCACATGGCTGGTAAATATCGTGAAGACCACGCATAGATGGCTTTTGTGTGTTTAGCTCAAGGATAACTTTGTCTGCTAGATCACAAACAGTAGGAGTGATACCAACACCTGTTGTAAGAACAACTTCGCCATTATCAGACACCTCAGACACCTCGATAATTGCAACATCTACCTTGCCTAGTGCTCCGTAACGAAGGTTTTGAGCAAGCTCAGAAAGGTGCATATCAAAGTAATTAGCCTTGTGCGAGTTAAGAGCCGCACGAATGTCGTTGTTTGACTGGTATGGAGTTCTGAATTTGATAGCATCGGCCTTTGCAAGCTCACCATCAACATAACCATTAGTAGACGCACCCGAGAAGATACCCACTTTGAATGGACGACCAGCCTCGTGCTCACTTATAGCCTTTGCCGCTAGGGCAACAGTTACGGCCTTAGGGCTACCAGCAGCTGTGAAACCACTAATACCTAGGTTATCGCCGTCCTTAATGAAATCAGCAGCCTCTGCTGCAGAAAGAATCTTAAATGACATAATATTTTATTTTTAGCTTATCCTCTAGCAAAACCACAAAAACACCACTAAATTATAGTGATGGTATGTGAGAGGACAAAGTTAATAAAAAAAGTGCTGTAAATGATAAAATTTACAGCACTTTGTTTATTTTTTTTACAATAAGATTACTCTTGCTCGTTGCCAAACGACATTGCAGCAAATCTCTTGTAAGTGTTATAACGCATTAGAGCATTCTCTTGAGAGGCTTTGAAAAGCTCGCCAGCCTCGTCTGGGAACGACTTAAACAACGTTGTATAACGCACCTCGCTAGTGATAAAGTCTTGGAACTTATCCCATGCAGGCTCCTTAGAGTCTAGGATAAACGGATTTTTACCCTCAGCCTCTAGCTGTGGATTAAATCTCCATAGATGCCAGTAACCACACTCAACAGCACGCTTAGCAGTCATTTGGCTCTGCCCCATGCCACCCTTGATACCATGGTTGATACATGGAGAGTAAGCAATGATTAGAGATGGACCATCATAAGCCTCAGCCTCTTTAAGGGCTTGGAAGTATTGGTTGTGATTTGCACCCATAGCAACTTGTGCAACATATACATAACCATAAGTCATTGCCATAGCACCTAGGTCTTTCTTGCGAATACGCTTACCCGAAGATGCAAACTTAGCAACTGCACCAATTGGAGTAGACTTAGATGATTGACCACCAGTGTTAGAGTAAACCTCGGTATCCATAACAAGAACATTAACATTCTCGCCAGTAGCAATCACGTGGTCAAGACCACCGTAACCAATGTCGTATGCCCAACCGTCACCACCAAAGATCCATACCGATTTCTTAATTAGGTATTGCTTAAGCGACATAATCTCTTTGCAGAATGAACACTCACAACCAGTAGCAAGCTCGATAACTTTGTTAGTTGCAGCTAGCTGAGCAGTAAGGTCTCCCTCGCTCTCGATGTAGCTTGTAAATGCAGCCTTAATGTCATCGCTACAACAGTCGCTAGCAATAGCATCTGTCATAATGTTCTTGATGCGATTGCGTAGAGCCTCAACACCAATGTTCATACCTAGACCAAACTCTGCATTATCCTCGAACAGAGAGTTAGCCCAAGCAGGACCATGCCCCTTGTCGTTTGTACAGTATGGTGTAGATGGTGCACTACCACCATAGATAGACGAACAACCCGTTGCATTTGCAACAATCATGCGGTCGCCATATAGCTGAGTGATAGTTTTAATGTATGGTGTCTCACCACAACCTGCACAAGCACCCGAGAACTCGAATAGTGGCTGAGCAAATTGGCTGTTCTTAACCATCTTCATTTTGTCGACAACAGTAGATTTGTAACCCACCTTGCTGTCCATATACTCCCAACGAGGAATCTCTGATAGCTGGCTATCAAGAGGCTTCATCTCTAGAGCCTTAGTCTTAGACGGACAGATGTTGGCACAGTTACCACAACCTGTACAGTCCATTACGCTAACTTGAATCTTGAATTGGTACTCTTTTAGTGCACCATTACCTTTAACTGTTACAGTACCCTCTGGTGCTGCCGCTGCCTCCTGCTCTGTTAGTAGGAACGGGCGAATTGCTGCGTGCGGACACACATAAGCACATTGGTTACACTGAATACAGTTCTCGCTAAGCCACTCTGGAACCGCTGCTGCGATACCACGCTTCTCATATCGTGAAGTACCTGCATCCCAAGTACCATCTTCACGACCGTTGAATGCACTAACCGGAAGATCGTCACCACGCAAAGCGTTAATTGGCTCAACTATTTGGCTAATAAACTCTGGTACATCGCTAGCTGGCTTAGCCTCAACCTCAATAGCTGCCCACTCGGCAGGAATTTCGATTTTTGTAACATCGCCACCACGCTCTACTGCAGCGTAGTTTTTGTTTACGATATCCTCGCCCTTGTTACCATATGATTTGTAGATAGCCTTCTTCATTTGATCGATAGCCTGATCGTAAGGAATTACGCCCGACACCTTAAAGAATGCACTCTGCATGATAGTATTTGTGCGGCTACCAAGACCAAGCTCGATAGCAATCTTTGTTGCATTGATTGTATAGAATGAGATATTGTGCTCTGCCATATATTTCTTCATGTCCGAAGGAATATTAGCTTTTGTTGTCTCCTCGTCCCAAATAGAGTTCAAAAGGAAAGTACCACCATTCTTTAGACCTTTTAGTAGGTCATATTTGCCTAGGTAGGCAGGAACGTGACAAGCCACAAAGTTTGGAGTTGTCACTAGGTATGGAGAGTGGATAGGATCGTCACCAAAACGAAGGTGAGACGATGTGTAACCACCCGACTTTTTAGAGTCATAAGAGAAGTATGCCTGACAATATTTGTTGGTAGCCTCACCAATGATCTTGATAGAGTTTTTGTTAGCACCAACAGTACCATCAGAACCTAGACCAATGAAACGAGCCTCGAAAAGACCTTTCTTGTCCATTGCAATTTCTTCGCCAACTGGTAGCGAAGTAAACGTTACATCGTCTACGATACCAACAGTAAACTGATTCTTAGGCTCGTTCATCTTTAGGTTGTCGTACACTGCAAGAATTTGTGCAGGAGTAGTGTCCTTAGATGATAGACCATAACGACCACCAATAATCAAAGGTGCGTTATCTTGACCATAGAATAGGTTACGAACGTCTAGGTACAAAGGATCGCCCATTGCTCCCGGCTCTTTTGTGCGGTCAAGCACACAAATGCGCTTAACAGAAGCAGGAAGTGCATCCATAAAGTACTTAGCACTAAACGGACGATATAGGTGAACAGACATAAGACCAACCTTCTCGCCATTAGCAACTAGGTGATCGATAGCCTCTTTTACTGTCTCGGTAACAGAACCCATAGCAACAATAATATTCTCGGCATCGGCTGCACCATAATAGTTGAATGGAGCATAGTGACGACCAGTAATCTTAGACATTTCTGTCATGTAGTGTGCTACGATATCTGGAACTGCATCATAGAATTTGTTTGATGCCTCACGGCTCTGGAAGTAGATGTCTGGGTTTTGTGCTGTACCACGAGTCACTGGGTGCTCTGGGTTAAGTGCACGGTTGCGGAATGCCTCTAGCGACTCGCTATCGATTAGCGGCCTTACATCCTCAATATCAACAGACTCGATTTTTTGAATTTCGTGTGAAGTACGGAAACCGTCAAAGAAGTTCATAAATGGAATTCTCGACTTTAGTGATGCTAGGTGAGCAACTGCCGAAATATCCATTACCTCTTGTACACCACCAGCTGCAATCATAGCAAAACCTGTTTGGCGAGTAGCCATTACGTCTTGGTGGTCACCAAATATAGATAGCGCCTGAGCAGCAAGCGAACGTGCCGTCACGTGGAATACACATGGTAGCAACTCACCCGCTATCTTATACATATTAGGAACCATCAGAAGTAGACCCTGAGAGGCTGTAAATGTAGTTGTAAGTGCACCTGTCTGAAGTGAACCGTGAACAGCACCTGCTGCACCAGCCTCTGACTGCATCTCAACAACTTTTACTTTCTGACCGAAAATATTTTTACGACCAGCTGCCGACCACTCATCTACATGCTCTGCCATCGTAGAAGATGGTGTAATTGGGTAGATGGCTGCCACTTCACTAAACATATATGCAATATGTGCAGCGGCGTAGTTACCATCACAAGTAACAAACTTTTTCTCTTTAGCCATATTTTTATAGTTAAATTTATTTCATTCTCTAATTAGATGAAATATGCCCTCATTATCAGGTTCCAAAGATCAACCACTGAGGAATTTGCATACTTCAACTAAAATAACACATCGACAAATATACAAAAAAGATTATAGATTGCAAACGGTTTAGCTTTTTTACGCTTTAACTATTACTAGATCAACACTTTTGTGTTATTTTTATAACACAAAACGGAGAGAATAGAAACAAGTTAAAAACTCCTATTCTCTCCGTTAAACTAATTATTTATAAGTTACAAATAATGTGGTAACTATCGCTTTTTAACCTTACCTAACGCACGTTTAAAAATTGCAACAGCTTCGTTCATAGATGTAAAACTTTTTGCACCTGCCGCATTAATATGGCCACCGCCCGTATAGTTTTCACGTGCCATTACATTTACGTTAATTCCTCCTTCGAGAGAGCGAAGCGATATTTTTATGCACTCTGTTGTTTCAATAAAGATAGCCGATAGGTCTATCCCCTCAATTGCCATTGGCATGTTAACAATACCCTCGCTATCGCCCGTTGAATACCCAAAACGATTTTGCTCGGCTAGCGTAAATGTTATGTAAGCAGCACCTTTGTCTTTTAGTACAACCATCTTTTGACCTATTAGGTACGCCATTAGGCGCATGCGGTTTTCGGTTTGGTTGTTATGTAGCATATTATATAGCTTAACAGGCTCGACACCTCGCTCGATGAGGTCGGCAGCGGCACGCATAAGCGATGGCGTAATTTTAGAGTATGTAAAGTTACCTGTATCGGTAATCATACCTGCATAAAGTGCTTGGTAGCCTGCAATGGTTAGCTTATCGAGTAGCTGACTATCGTTAAGCACCGTATATACCAAATTGGTGGTAGATGGGTATGATGGATCAGAAATAACAAGATCGAAACCCTGCGTGACAGGCTGCTCGTGGTGGTCGATCATCATTTTTTTAGCTGCCGAGGCTAGCACCATTTCGCCCAGTGCCCCAATACGAGTTGCGGGATCATTAAAGTCGACACATATAATAAGGTCGGCTACCGAGATAGTGTGCTTACACTGCTCTATATTGTGACGAGCAATTACAACACTAGCTCCCGAACGAATAAAATCGATATATCTAGGTATTTCGTTTGGCACGACCAGAGTTATATTCTTTTGCAAACTAGTAAAAAGCTCACCAACTGCAACCATCGACCCTAGGGCATCGCCATCGGGGTTTATGTGACCAATTATAACTACATTATTAGCTGTATTTACAAGGTCTTTAAATTTATTTAAATCAAACATATTTGTATTATATTTTATTATATTTGTAGCTAGAGCATGCTCTAGTGCTACTAACAGTTATAGTACATTACCCCAAACACCCTTTAAAACATGAAGACATTAAAGGCAATATACCAATTCTACTACCAAGGATTCTCGTCTATGACTATAGGAAAAACATTGTGGCTGATAATTTTGGTAAAGTTATTCATAATGTTTGGAATATTAAAGGTTTTTTTCTTTAGATCTGCACTTTCTGACTTTGAAACAGGCGAAGAAAAAGCGACACACATTAGAAACGAGCTACGCATTGACAGATAAACATTAACCCACAAGCTATGATTACACTCACTTCAATCGAACTAATCGACTGGTCGAGAGCACAGTTTGCTCTCACCGCTATGTACCACTGGTTGTTTGTACCCCTAACACTAGGCCTAGGATTCTTGTGTGCATTTATGGAGACTGCCTACTATCGCACAAAAGACGAGAGATGGAAAGCGATAACCAAATTCTGGATGAAGCTATTTGCAGTGAACTTTGCCATTGGTGTGGCAACGGGGCTTATTCTAGAATTTCAGTTTGGCACCAACTGGGCAAACTACTCCTACTTTGTGGGCGATATATTTGGCGCACCACTCGCCATCGAAGGTATGTTCGCATTTTTTATGGAGGCAACCTTTGTGGCAGTCATGTTTTTTGGCTGGGAGAGGGTTTCGCCACGCTTCCACCTAATTTCGACATGGCTAACAGCATCGAGCGCTACCCTATCATCGATATGGATTTTGGTTGCCAATAGCTGGATGCAGTCGCCACAGGGAATGTTTATAAACGTTGCCACTGCTCGCAACGAGATGTATTCATTCAGCGATGTTGTCTTTTCGGAGATGTCGATAAACAAATTTACCCACACCGTAACTAGTGGCTTTTTGCTTGCATCGGTGTTTGTGGTCTCAATCTCGGCATGGTATCTCATTAAAAACAGAGATCTTACGTTTGCAAAACGTAGTATTAAAGTTGCCTCTGTCTTTGGACTTATTACTGCGGTGGCTGTAATATGGACAGGCGATTTGAGCGGTAGAGTTGTAGCAAAAGATCAACCCATGAAGTTTGCCGCTATGGAGGCGCTTTATGAGGGCGAAAAGGGGGCATCACTATCGGTGATAGGTGTTCTCAACCCCAACAAAGAGGTGGGCGATGGTAACGATGCACACCTTTGGAGCATAGATATAGATAATATGCTATCGTTTATGGCATACCAAGATAGCGATGCGTTTGTGGCAGGTATCGACGATTTGGTAAACGGCAATAAAGAGCAAGGAATGATCTCGACTAGCCAAAAAATGGTGCAAGGCAGAGAGGCTATTAATATGTTTGCCAAGTACGAGAGCGCAAAGAACCAAGGCGACACAACAGCCATGAGGGCTATCGAAAAGGCATTTATGCCATCCGACGATAACGAGTTCTACCACAATAATGTCAAGTACTTTGGATATGGTTACTTTGACTCACCACAAGAGGTTGTACCACCTGTGGGCATGGTATATTACAGTTTTCGTATAATGGTAGCAGTTGGGCTATATCTTATACTCATGTTTATGGTTACCATGTGGCTATCATACAAAGATAAGCTAACCAAATATAAGGGTCTACTGTGGGCAATGCTACTGTCTCTACCCTTACCATATATTGCAGGGCAAGCAGGATGGATTGTTGCCGAAGTGGGCAGACAACCATGGACTGTGCAAGATTTGCTACCCACAAAGGCTTCGCTATCGGCAATTTCGACAACTGCTGTTCAAACCACATTCTGGCTATTTGCCATTCTGTTTACCGTTTTGTTAATTGCCGAAATTAGAATAATCGTAAAACAGGTGAAGATAGGACCAACAAAAATTGACGACTAAAAAAACAAAGCTATGGAATACTACACTATACTGCAACACTACTGGTGGTTTATCATATCGCTACTAGCTGGCATACTTGTCTTTTTGTTATTTGTGCAAGGAGGACAAACGCTAATATATTCGGTTGCCAAAAACGAGTTACAACGAACAGTAATTCTCAATACCATTGGGCACAAATGGGAACTCACATACACCACACTCGTAACGTTTGGTGGTGCGTTCTTTGCATCGTTCCCGCTCTTTTACTCAACGAGTTTCTCGGGAGCTATGTATGTTTGGATGGTTATCTTGTTTTTATTTGTGCTACAAGCCGTGTCGTTTGAGTACCGTAAAAAGAGTGGCAATGTGCTAGGTAAGCGCACCTACGAGTTATTTTTGCTAGCAAATGGCTCGCTTGGCACAATTGTGCTTGGTTGTGCGGTGGGCACAATCTTCACTGGTGCCGAATTTATTATAAATCGTGCAAACATCGCTACCCTATCGGGCGGAGCGCTCGAAATATCGCAATGGTTAGGGGCAGCACACGGGCTAGAGGCGGTGCTCGACTACCGAAACGTAGCCCTAGGGCTTGCTATTTACTTTTTAGCACGAGTACTTGCTATACAATATTTCTATTGCAATATTAAGGACGAAGAGATAGCCAATAACTGCAAACGACCTCTTATAATATCGTCTGCACTGTTTTTGGTTACGTTCCTAACGTTTTTTATATCTATTCTCTTTTCATCGGGGTATCGAGAGAGTGCAAACGGAGTAATTATGGCAGTAGAGTATGTTTACTCTAGCAATATGCTAGAACTACCGTTTGTGAGTGTCGCTCTAGTTGTAGGGGTAGTTTTGGTGCTAGTGAGCATTGCTCTTGCCATTATTAAGAGCAGCCCAAAGGCAATATGGTATGGTGGTATTGGTACAATTACGACAGTTACTTCGCTACTACTGCTAGCTGGCTTTAACTCTACGGCATATTATTTCTCGACAGCAGACCCTGCAAGCTCGCTCACCATAGCAAATAGCTCATCAAGCCCATACACACTGCTCGTTATGAGTATCTCCTCGCTAATTCTCCCCTTTGTAATAGCGTATATTTGGTATGCGTGGAAACAGATGGGCAAAAAACCAATCACAAAAGAAGATTTCTTGGACGGTAACACAAAGGCATATTAAATTTA
>CAYJIL010000062.1:0-13393 GCA_964370235.1 uncultured Rikenellaceae bacterium
TTTATTTGTTATGGTTGTGTTAGAAATCGTATCCTAACCTTTTTGCTATTTTTATGTTAGAGTTTTCGGCTCTGGTGTTCATTTGCTCAACAACTACCGAACGCACCTCTTTGAATGGTGGAGTGTATAGGTCGAAATTCATGGCATGTAGAATTGCACTTTCGATAATGTCGATAGATGTTGCCTCGTCTATAAAGTGCTTGCCATAGTTCTCGTAGCTATATTCTGTGCCCTCGATACCCTCGATGTAGAATGCCTTTTCGCTATTAATGAAAATGCGGCCAATTAGGTAACCTTCGTCGCTGTTGCGATTATACTTGAATGAGTCTGCCAAAAAATTGTAAACGTTGATTATCCCCAAATATTGGTTGTCTGGCAAAGCACGATAGTATTCGTTATTCTCTAGGGGGCACTCTTGCCCATAGGTGAATATGTTGGTGTGCATGGCAAAGATGAGTATGTCGCCAGCAACTTGTATTTGTGCCTCGAACTTTCCTCTGTCTCTGTAATCAATCCTAATCATGCGTGCCGAAGTAATTGCGTCGTTTATTTCGCCAGTCATTTCGTGCATATATTCCTTAAGATCTTGTAGCACCTCAAGAGTTTTGTTATAAACTCTCTGCTTTAGAAGAGACTTTTCCTCTATTTTTAATAAGATCTCCCTACGTTTTTGGGTGAACTCCTCCATATTTTTGATTATATAATTTAAATTTAGCTTTGGGAATATCCCAAGTGCATTGTTACAAAGTTAAAATTTTTTTTGAGAATTTCCTCCAATTTATTTAAAAAATAGTAACATGAATTTATGCATATAAGTTAGGCGCTTATTATTTGTAGTGTGCCCTATGTTTGGTTTGTGGCAGGGGCTACGATTTAAAGGTTAAAATATTGTCTTTATATTTTTTAATATGCCATTATAAAGTATATTTGTAGCTAGTTTAGGGCAGTGAATGCGGTTTTGCTAGCTGCCGAAATAAAAATATTATGGGTATTAGAAAAAGAGTAAGGTTGGGATTTTTTGCCTTAGGGCTATTGTTGCTTATTGCGGCAGTGATTTCACACTTTGAGTATGCTGCACTTAATCGTACGGTGCGAGGAATTATTGACAGAGGTGCAACCAGTGTTGCTATGTCAAGATCGATACTCGATGTTATGGCTTCGCAGGATGCCTTGGTGCTAAAATACATGAACAATTTGGATAGTGCTGCACTATTTACTGCTAACACCACCTTTATGGAGGATATTAACAGTGTAATGGAGCAAGTGCAACTTTCGTATCCCACCTCGCCAATGGTCGACCAGCTCAAGAGTTCGAAAAGAGATTACGAAAACGTAATCGAGGAGTTTAGAGCAGGTAGCAAAGAGGACAACATTACTTGGTATCTAACAACCTACAAACAGGGATATAGTCGATATGTAAACGCCATTAAGGAGTTTATGACCGACATACAGCAAGAATCGGTTCGAGAGATTGAGCAGTTCGACCGAGCTGCCTACCGTTCGGTAATGCAGGGGGTAATATCTATTGGGGTAGCAATGCTACTGTTGCTGGTGCTTTTCTTCTTAATAGATATATACTTTATAAAACCCGTTGTGCGCATGTCTAAAGGGCTCAAAAACTACCTAGGCCACAACATCCCCTTTAATGTTACGGTAGAGGGGCGTGACGAAATATTTCAGCTCAAAGAGCACATCGAGCAACTACTCAAAAATATACGTTCACTAAAAGGTAGACCATAATGAGAGCGCACGTTATTATACGCTATATCGGTCTTGCACTACTTTGTAATGCTGTAATGATGCTAATTTCGGCAGGTATTTCGGTAATTTATGGAGTAGATACAAGTTTCTTTCCTTTGCTACTAAGCTCGCTACTGTGTGCTATTGTGGGGCTTTTCCCGTTAATATTTGTGCCATCGGAGCTAAATATCCACACAAAAGAGAGCTTTGTAATTGTGGTTGGAGCATGGATCATCTCTTCGCTCTTTGGCATGTTTCCGTTTTTGCTTTGGGGCGGCGAGTTCGACTTGGTTAACGCATGGTTTGAGAGTGTGTCGGGATATACGACTACGGGTGCAACCATACTGCAAGATGTCGAAGCACTGCCTCATGGGCTTTTGTTTTGGCGTTCGTGTACACACGTAATTGGTGGAGCAGGTATAGTCTTGTTTGCCTTGGTAATTCTACCGTCGATGGGTAAGGCAAAAGTATCGCTCTCTAATGTCGAAATATCGTCTTTTGCAAAAGAGAACTATAATTCACGCATGCAGAAGGCTGTTTACATCATTCTTTTTGTATATGCAATCCTAATTTTTACCGAGACAGTTGCCCTGCGCATTGCAGGAATGAACTGGTTCGATGCAATTAACCACTCGCTTTCGACCATTGCAACAGGTGGTTTTAGCACCAAGAACCTGAGCGTTGCACACTACAACAACATTTGGATTGAGGTTGTTATCACCATATACATGGTGCTGGCAGGTTTGCATTTTGGTCTTTTGTTTTCGACACTCACGGGTAAAAAGAAAAATATTTTGAGCTCCGAAGTCTCGGTATTCTATATTATAGCTACTATTGTTTCGGCTCTTTTAATCTCGCTAAACTTGTGGGACGAAGGCGTATATAGCTTTGTAGATTCGTTGAGGTATGGTATCTTTCAGCTATGTGCCATTATAACTACCACCGGTTTTGCAACTGTTGACAGTGCTCTGTGGCCGGCTTTTTCGGTGTTAATGCTCGTGTTTATGTCTATTCAGTGTGCTTGTGCAGGTTCTACATCGGGAGGTATCAAGAGCGACCGTCTACTGTTGCTATTCAAAGCTCTAAGGGTGCGATTCTTGCAACAGCAACACCCAAATGCAATTATAACCGTTAAACTCAATAAATCGATAGTGTCGAATGACATTATACACGCAACTCTAATTTTTGTGTGTCTATATATGCTAACACTAATAGTGGGGGCAATGGTTTTGTCGCTAATGGGAATCGACCTAATAACTAGCGTAACAGCCACCATAGCGTGTTTGGGTAATGTTGGTCCCGGTTTTGGTGATGTGAGTTCGCTAAGCAATTACTCGTCGCTGCCCGAGGCTGCAAAACTAGTGTGCTCGCTGCTAATGTTTGCAGGTCGCCTAGAGTTGTTTGGTTTTCTACAATTACTATTCATAAAGAGTTGGAAATAGTAGCATTTTTATTTATATTTGTGAATATATCTCAACACTTTATTGGTGTGTGATTACAGAATTTGAATTATTGTTTATAATATATATGAAAGCAATTTTGTTTGTTTCTGCCTTTTTTTGTGCAGCTACCGCTTTTGCTCAACAGAGTGACAGCATTAAGATAGATTATGAAAAGATAACTGCTCAAGAGGAGAGGCTAACCTCGCAACAGGATTCGCTACAAGCACTTATTGATAGAAATAGATACCTAATGTCTACCGATCGAAAGTTGGCAAACAAAATAGGTAAAGAGATACTACTGCTTGAGGGTGAGTTGTTTGACTTGAGAGATGAGCTAGGTGTGCTTACATCAAAGAAAAACTCGCTAGAGCAGCAACTAGTACTAATGAGCATGGAGTCTGCTCAGCAAAGTAGCGAGCAAGAGTCTTTGACTCAAACAGATATGTTTGTAGAAAATGTGTCTGAGGCCAACCGCAAACTAATAGATTCATACTCTAGTATTAAATCCCAAGTTAGCTCGCTAGTAGATGTACAGCGTGGTGTCTATGCCGATTTAACAGCGACACTAGATTCGCTAAGCTTTGCAAACTCAAAGGCTCATGCCGACTCATTGCAAACAGTTGCTCAAGGTTTACAAGAAGAATTGGTGGCAAAAGACAACCAAGTAAGAGAATTAAGCGAGAAAATATTTGACAAAAAAATCGAGATCTATACTATCATGTTAGATAGGTTGAATGTTTCGATGGATATGCTCGATGCACTAGGGCAGCGTAGTCGCAATGTGCGTAGCGAGGAGTATGCCGCAGCCGAGAAGTTCATAAACCCATATAGCTCAACTGTCCTATCAAAAGAGAAACTAGCTAGAGATTACGAAATTGCGCTCACTAGCGAAATGAACCTAATGAACCTTAAAGACAAGATAGAGGCTCAGGGGCGTAATGTCAACCTAGAGGCATATGATTTGCCGCTTGTGGTTGTTCCTGATTGGAATTATGTAGATTTTACCCCAATTACAATTGCAGGTAAAATTGTGCATAACTCTAAAAACCCAGTTGGCGAGATTGATATACTATCGCATGGTGACATGTATAAAATAGAGCTTGGACACTATGTTCGCAAGCAAACAAACTATGGTGTCTTTAGGCGAATATATCCTGTGTCGCTAGTAGAAGATAGTGACGGTAGCGGTGGAGTAGTGTACTATGCCGGAACATACAAAACCGAGGCCGATGCACAAAAAGATTTGGCTAGAGTTAAGCGTAGTGGTTTCTCAAAAGCAAAGCTAGCACACTGGAAAGATGGCGTACTGCTAGGTGCCGAGGTTCAAGATTCACAAAGTAGTAAATCTGCAAGCGATGGCTCAGAGCAGCTATATCGCATCGAAATCGTAGAGCTAACGGCAGGCGTGAAGGAGATATTAGAACAACATGCACCAGATAAAGAGATTGCTCGTACGGTTGATAGCCAAGGGGTAAGTGTATTTACAATTGGCACATTCACCTCAAAGGAAACTGCCGACGAAGTAGCACTTCGCATCGATGGTGCAAAGGTTATTCAACTATAATTAGGCATATTAATTAACCCAATAAATAATTGCTTTATGGAGTATCTATTAATTGTTTTCTTGGTTTTACTAGGTGTATTACTTGTTGTTGCAGAGGTACTTCTATTGCCGGGTATTACATTGGCAGCCATTGGAGCTGTTGCATCGTTTATTGGTGCAATCGTAATTGCATATAACGATGCAGGTATGATGTTTGCGAGTGCTGTATTTTTGGCATCGTGTACATTAACAATTGTAGCATTATCGTTTTCGCTACGGGCCAAAACACTTCGCAAAATTGCACTTGATAAGAGTATTAAATCTAGTGTTGCATCCGATGCCTCGGCCGAGGTAGAGATTGGTGCAGAGGGCATGTCGCTAACTCGTCTTTCGCCTATGGGTACAGTAGAGTTTGCCTCTCGCCAATACCAAGGAAGAAGTCGTGATGGCTTGATAGTACAAAAATCAAAAATTAAAGTAATCTCAATCGAAGACAATATACTTGTTGTTGAACAAATAAGCTAACTCTAAAAACAAATAGTTATGAACATTGATTCGGTACTTTTAATTGGGGGAATATCTGTTGCAGGTTTCCTTATCTTAACTTATTTTATACCTATTGGTCTGTGGTTTTCTGCTGCAGTATCGGGTGTTAATATCTCTCTTTTGCAGCTAATTCTTATGCGCTGGCGTAAAGTTCCACCATCGGTTATCGTCTCTTCGATGATTGAGGGAACAAAGGCAGGGCTTTCGATGGATGCATCGGAGCTAGAGGCTCACTACCTAGCAGGTGGTAATGTACCCAATGTAGTGCATGCCCTTGTTTCGGCACAAAAGGCAAATATTAGCCTCGATTTTAATATGGCAACTGCCATCGACCTTGCTGGTCGTAATGTGTTTGAGGCGGTGCAAATGTCGGTTAACCCCAAGGTGATTAACACACCTCCTGTTTCGGCTGTTGCAAAGGATGGTATTCAGCTAGTGGCTAAGGCTAGGGTAACGGTGCGTGCTAGCATCAAGCAGCTAGTGGGTGGTGCAGGCGAAGAGACTATTCTTGCTCGTGTGGGCGAAGGTATTGTTTCGTCTATTGGTTCATCGGAGAGCCACAAAACAGTGCTAGAGAATCCCGATTTTATCTCAAAAGTGGTTTTGAGCAAAGGTCTCGATGCTGGTACAGCATTTGAGATACTATCGATTGATATTGCCGATATTGACATTGGTCGCAATATTGGAGCATTCCTACAAATGGATCAAGCCAATGCCGACAAAAACATTGCACAAGCAAAGGCAGAGGAGCGCAGAGCTATGGCGATTGCTCTTCAGCAAGAGATGAGAGCTAAGGCCGAGGAGGCTCGTGCAAAGGTAATTTTGGCCGAGAGCGAAGTGCCTTTGGCTATGGCCGAGGCGTTCCGTAATGGTAATATTGGCGTGATGGACTACTATAAGCTAAAGAACATTGAGGCAGACACAACAATGCGTGAATCTATTGTTGCACCACGCACAAACTCATCTTCGCAAAGTAGTAGCGAGGAGCCTACAAAAAAATAGATTATATTTTTAGCAAATCATAAATGGGGGTGCTTCGATTAAATTCGGAGCACCTTTTTTGTAGAAAAAAATAGCGTAAAGTTTTGAATATTAAAAATAATATGATATATTTGTGATATCAAAATGATATTACCTAAACCAAAACTTACAACTATGAATCAACGACAATCTAGCCCCGAGCATACGTTCTCGGGCACTAAGCTACCTGGCTTTGCAGCACTAGCTTTTCAACTATTTTTATTGGTATCGATAATTTATGTTCTTGTTAATTTGCCATTCTCGGCATTTAAGGCAATATACCTTATCGTAATCACGATTTCGTTTTTTATATTTTCGGCAGGTTATTTGCTCATAGAACCAAACAATGTCAGAGTGCTTACTTTCTTTGGTAAATATGTTGGTACAATAAAAGATAATGGTTTCTTTTGGATTAATCCTCTTATCACAAAAACTAAATTAACGCTTAGAGCACGCAACCAAGATATTGCCCCCATCAAAGTTAACGACAAGGCAGGTAATCCTGTAATGATTGGTCTAATGCTAGTATGGCGAGTTAAGGATACTTACAAAGCTATGTTCGATATCGATAATCAAGGTGCTAATCTACTTCAACGAATGAGCGTATATCAAAACTTTGTGAGTGTACAGAGCGATGCTGCTCTTCGCAACCTTGCAGGCGAATATGCCTATGACAACAACGAAGTAAGCGATGAAGTTACACTTCGTTCGGGTGGTGAACTAATTAATGACCGACTAGAGGTAGAGCTTAACGAAAGGCTAGATATGGCAGGAATTGAGGTTGTAGAGGCAAGAATCAACTATTTGGCATATGCTCCCGAGATTGCAGCAATAATGCTGCGTAGACAGCAAGCAACAGCTATTATAGCGGCACGAGAGAAGATTGTAGAGGGTGCTGTGGGAATGGTGCAGTTAGCACTTGACAAGCTAGCAACCGACAACATTGTAGATTTAGATGACGACAAAAAAGCTGCTATGGTAAGCAATCTATTGGTTGTACTTTGTGGCGAAGATAACGCTCAACCAATAGTTAACACAGGAACATTACACCAATAACATACATCATAACATTGGCAAAGGAGACCAAAAATAAAAGTTTTGTTCTACGCATCGACCCTCAGTTGTTGGATGCAGTAGAAAAATGGGCTGACGATGAATTTCGTAGCGTAAATGGACAGCTATTGTATATAATTAACGAGGCACTAAAAAAGAGCCGTCGTCTACCCAAAAAGAGTAGTAAATCTTTAAGCGATGAAAATAGTTAACTCTTTTCGCTGATAACTTATACAGTGTTAATGTTATTTAACGCCAAAAAGAGGCTGTCTCGAATTAATTCGAAGCAGCCTCTTTTGTTAGAAATTTGTATCAAAATTCAGTTTTGGGGCTTCGTGATGAGCATAAAACGGAGCGTACTGGAGTACGTGAGTATTTATGCGATTCAGGAAGTGACAAAAATGTTTTTGAGACAGTTTCTTTGCTATGTACCTAGTTGAATAACTAATGAAACTATCCACTCACACATTTATATAAGCAAGCAGGCTCGATACAAAATAGTATCAAGCCTGCTCTTTTTTGCATTTGTATGTAGCTGATGCTACAATTTATGCTCTCTATCTCTCTGCTGGCATATTAGCCTCGTTTGGCCAATATGGGTTTTGATATAGAGGAGAAGTACTAAGGTTTGTTTCGCCTCCCTCTGTTGCAGGAAGATCTGCTGTTAACAAGATCTCATATGCAGGAATTGGCGAAAGATATGCAGCCTCTGTCCAAGTATAACCATTAAATAGAGTGTTATTAGTTTTAATAGCTCTGTATGGACGTAGGTACTTGCTATCGTCGCTAGAAGATACGTTAGGAGTTTCACCGTCGCCCTCTTTACCTTGCTCGATTAGCAATGTCTTCTTAGTCTCTTCGCTAATGTACTCCTCTGACTTGTACAGCTCATCCCAAAGGTTAACACCCTCGATAATGTAGTTTTGTACTTGGTCTAGTGCACGCCAGCTCTTAAGGTCATCCCATCTTGTTGTCTCACCAATCATCTCGATACGACGCTCACGACGAATGTTGTAAAGTGTAGCATCTACCATCTTACCAGCAGAGTATGCACCCCAATCGTTCTCTTTAGAAACATCGGTATTGTCGATTGTTAGCTGAATATCTGTGCTAACACCGGCTCTTTCACGAAGTGCTTTCCAGTACTTAATTGCGTCTGAGTCAAGCGACTTATTCTTCATATAGCTAGCCTCCATATAAATAAGATATGATTCAGCTGCTCTATAAATTGGACAACCATAATATGCTCTTTGACCAGTTTCAGCATACTCTGGTGTGTAGTTATAGTATTTACGGTTTCTATAACCAGTAACATCACGCTGCTCCTGAAGGTTATTGATAATTAGAGGATCTCCAAACTTTAGAATCTCTTCGCCACCAACAGCTAGGTTGTCGCTATTATCAAATACAAATAGTTGTAGACGCTCGTCACGATCTTCGTTTACTTTATCAAGTGTAGAATCGCCATGGTAACCGCTACCCGATGCATAGATTGGAAGACCATTCTTCATTAGGTGACTGTCGATATATCCTTTTGTGTAACCCATGTTACCACCACCTAGAATATAAGCTGGTACAGAGTGAAGGATACCTTGTTCACTGCTATACTGTCTCCAGAAAAGAATCTCAGGGTATGTACCCATATCTAATGCACCAAACATTTCGAAGTATGGGTTGAAGCCCGAAAACTGACCAAACTCAGGGTTGATAACACCACTGTTAACAGTAAGTTGAATAGCATCTGCAATTTCTTTTGAGTTTTTCATTGCCTCTGTCAAGAAGTAGTTAATCTCGGCGTTAAGGTCAATAGTGAAGCCCTCGTTATAAGATGCTTGTGCACCTGGCCAATCTGGACCACCCGGAACAAATGCTGTACCTTGGTGGTATGTCAACCATCTTGCTTCATATAGCGCTACCCTTGCGCGAAGCTGTGTTGCTACCTTGCGAGTAAGGCGGTTGTTGTTGTTCATTTCGGTCTTAAGCATCGAAATTGCTTTGTCAAGGTCTTCAAGAATGAAGCGTGCAACTTCGTTTCTAGGCGCTCTTTTACTTAGAGCAACTAGCTCTTCTCTGTCGTCTTTAGGCACAGTTGTTACAATAGGTACGTCGCCATATAGCTTATACATATTGAAGTAACGAAGTGCTCTCATAAAGTATATCTCACCAATATAGTGATTGATATTATCTGCATTGCCACTAATTTCACCAGCTTCAGCCTTTGGTAGAACTTCTTGCAGGAAGTAATTCAGGTTACGAATAGGCGAGAATGTATAGTTGTCATTGTCTGACGAAGGAACACGTCTATTGCCCGGCTCCCAATACCACTCAGATGCATTTGTAGTAGCTACGTTATCGGTATGGTAATCATAAATAACTAGTCCCATATCCCAATTACCGTGCGATGGGAACGAGTATGCATTTATGGCATACGCAGCAAGGTCGTTCTCTGATGAGAAGAATTGCTCTGGCGTTACTTCGTCAAGTGGTTGTCTGTCCAAAAATTTCTCGCACGCACTAAACGAACTAACAGCAAGCGCTAGGCACGTGATATTTATATATTTTTTTATATTATATTTCATCGCATAACAGTTTAGAAGTTAACATTTAGACCAACAGCAATTGTGCGTTGTAGAGGGTAAAGTTTACCTGCACCCCATTCGCCACCAATTGTCTCTGGGTCGAAGATATCTGTTAATGATGTACCAGTCCATAGGTTATCTGCCGACACATACACTCTCAGGTAACTTACATTAATCTTTTCGAGTAGTTTTGTTGGGAATGTATAACCAACCTGAAGATTCTTTAGACGAATGTATGCACCATTTTGTAGATAATGAGTTTGCTTATATTGGTTTTTTTCACTCTGTGTAAACAGAGGTCTAGTGTAGTAAGCATCTAGGTTTGCGCCTAGTGGGTCACCCTCTGGGCGGAAGAAATCCCAGTGCTCAACAAAACCTGCACTCTGCCACATACCACCTGTTGCTCCCCACATATAAGGGCCAGTTAACCATACATCTCGCTTACCAACACCTTGGAAGAATGCCTTGATGTCGATACCTTTATACGCTGCATCTAGTGTAATACCAAAATTGTAACGAGCTGTCGAGTTACCAATTACCGAAAGGTCACCATGGTCTGTTAGTGTGTTTTGTCCGTTTGATACCTCACCATCACCGTTAAGATCGGCATACATCATATCACCCGCAGCCCACTGGCTACCCCAAGTTGGTTTGTTCTCAAGAAGATGTTCCTCCATCTCGGCATCGGTTTTTGCAATACCTACAGATGTATAACCCCAAATATCGCCAGTCATTTGACCGTTGTAGTAAGTACTCAAAAGACCACTATCGTTAGGATATTGTGTAATCTCGGTTTGTGCATCAGAAAGAACCACGTTAATGCCATAGCTAAAGTCATCGCCTATTCTGTCTCTCCAAGATGCTTGAATCTCCCAACCACGAGTAATTTGGTCGGTGTTGTTAACCTTAGGAACTGCAGTACCTAGTATGTTTGGTAGCTCTGGAGCAGGGCCAATCATATCAAGTGTTGCACGCTCAAAATAGTCAAACGAACCAGTCAAACGGTTATTGAAAGCAGCCCAATCAAGACCAATATTCCAAGACTGAACAGTCTCCCAAGTAAGTAGACTTGTTACGATACCCGGAGCCGATGCTGTATTTTGCTTCTCGCCATCGATCAACCAAGAGCTATTTACCGAACCAACAGGCAGTGTTTGGTAGAACGGATATAGCGCTTTGGTATTCATGTTACCTAGCTGACCCCAAGATGCTCTAAGCTTAAGCATAGATACCTTGTCTGCGATAGGTGCAAAGAAATCCTCTTTTGCAATATTCCAACCAGCCGATACCGATGGGTAACTTCCCCAACGCTTATCGCCAATAAAACGAGACGCACCATCATAACGGAAGTTAACCTCAAGTAGGTATTTCTCTTGGTAGTCGTAGTTTAAACGACCAAAGAAACCAGCCGATGACCAGTGTTCGTAGCCGCCCCAAATATTAGGGTTCGACGTTGCAGTGTTGATAGTTGGTACGTTAGGAGTATACAGACCATCCTTTCTACCACTAAGGTCACGCATCTCGTTTAGCTCGGCATTAAAACCACCCATAACAGTGAAGTTATGCTCGTTTAGCTTGAAGTTGTAGTTGCTATAGATATTTGTAGTCCAGTAATTTGTTTTTTCAGCTATTTCGTATATTCTACTGCCACCAGCCGGAAGACTACCATCCCAAGAAATTGGAAGCTCCTCACCATCTGGGTTATGTACATTAATAGGCAGAAGATCATAATGCTCATTCTTTAGATTAGTCTTATAACTAGCATCTGCTACGATGTTCCATCCCTCTAGTGGAGTTGCTGTAAACTTAATTTGGTTAGTAAAGAAATCTTTCTCGCTGTTTTGTCTACCACCATCTACCATCTGTGGAATCTCTGATGCGTCGGTTGCATAACCATTAGGGTCAACAATGGGGTTGGTAGGCCAGCGACGTGCGATATTATGGAAGAACAGTCCTGTCATATAAGTAGGACGCTCATAGTTCTCTCTTGTCCATTTACCGTTATATGTCATTCGTAACCAGCTGTATAGCTCGGTGTCGACACGTGCATTAAGTGTGTTGCGCTGGAAGTCATCGCTTGTGTGGTCGATCAAACCAGTTTGATTTAGCATACTACCACTAATACGGTATGTTGTTTTTTCGTTACCACCACTAATTGATAGGTTGTGCGATGTTGTTGGAGCCCAATCTTTATACCAATAGTCAAACCAATCGGTATTGGCATTTGCTCCAGTGTAGTACTGCCAGTGAGTACCTGCTGGGTTTGCTACTGTACCATAATCTATCTCGCCATTCTTGTACTTGACAATACGATCCATTACCTCGTCAGAGAATACGGCTGCACCACCTTCGTTAAGAGAAGCACGATTAAAATAGTTTGCAAACATTTCGGAATCCATCATATCTGGAGTACCAATAGCCTGCGAGTAACGAGTATCAAACGAGTAAGTTACCTGGGTCTTACCCTCTTTACCACTCTTTGTTGTAATTAGGATTACACCAAACGCAGCACGAGAACCATAGATAGCCGATGCAGCAGCATCTTTAAGTACCGATACGCTCTCAATGTCGTTAGGGTTAACGGTGTTCATATTACCTTCAACACCATCGATAAGTACAAGAGGAGATGAGTTAGAACCATCACCAATAGTACCAGCACCACGAATGTTGATTGCAAGCTCACTATCTAGCGCACCACCAGTATTACCTACAGATAGGTTAAGACCAGGGATAACACCTTGTAGGGCTTGGCTTACGTTTTGTACAGGGCGAGACTCAAGTACCTCGTCACCCACCATACTCACGGCACCTGTTACAGATACCTTTTTTTGAGTACCATAACCAATCACCACTACCTCATCGGTAACTAGTGCATCGATTTCTAGTACAAAGTTTACTACATCGCTCTTACCAACTGTCGCAGTTGCCGATTTGTAGCCAATAAATTCAGCAACTAGGATATCACCCTCGTTAGCTTTAACAGAGAATCCTCCGTTTGCACCTGTGATATCACCAACAGTGGTGTTCTGTAATGTTACTGTTGCACCCGCAATTGGGTTTCCTTCGGAGTCACTTACAACTCCCGTAATTGTCAACTCTTGTTGAGCTGTTAAGTGTGTATTAGTTGTATTGTTTGTGTTTGCCCAAACAGAGCTGGGAACACAGTTACACAACACCATACACGCTAAGAATAGTTTTGGGTAGAATTGTTTTCTCATAGAATAAAATTTAAAAATGCATATTTTCTATTATTTACTCAGCTTGCTATTTCTCAAAATTTACCTGCATTAAAAATTAAATTGAACATGTATAGTAATTTAGTTGTTGGGGATGGTAAAGTCCACATCAACTCATTTCGTTATTGTAAAGAACGGATTTAACAAAGGAAAACAAAGGTTGTAGCCTGTTTGTAGTTAGCGTAATTTTTGTATGGGGTACCCCATACAAAAAAAACTATAGTTTTTTTTGTA
>CAYJIL010000063.1:0-13206 GCA_964370235.1 uncultured Rikenellaceae bacterium
AACACAAAAAAAGGTCACCCAATTTTCATTGAGTGACCTTCGTAGCGAGAGGCGGGCATGATCCGCCGACCTCATGATTATGAATCATGCGCTCTAACCAGCTGAGCTACCTCGCCATCGGTTTAACGGGTACAAATATAGGGTTTATATATGTAAGTACCAAATTTTGGAGGCTAAAAATTTATAAAAAAATTGCGTCATAAATTATCACTAATGATAATCAAGGCGATAGCAAAATTATTTTTTTAGACTATTTTGAACCACAGCCACAACATCGCTACCTTTTAGGCTAATTCCCGATATAGTTAACTTGGCTTTTTCGTAGTAGGGACGGCGAAATTCTAACGCATCACGCACAAATTCGCTTAATTCCTCGTCGGTTTTTGATGCAATTAAAGGGCGTTTTGCCTTTGCTCCCTTTAGCCTAGAGATAAGCACACCCATATCAACATCTAGGTATATAGATAGTGCGTGCTGGTTTATTAGCTCTATATTATCGCCAAAACATGGCACACCACCACCAGTAGCAACCACAACATTTTCTTGTGCTAACAAACTCTCTAACACCTCTCGCTCTATTTTGCGAAAACCTGCCTCGCCATCGCTAGCAAAAATTTCGTTAATAGAACGCCCCTCTCTTGTGGTAATTGCCGAGTCCATGTCAACAAAATCTAACCCTAGCTGCGAAGCAACACTTCGCCCTAGGGTAGATTTACCACAGCCCATATATCCTATTAAAAATATTTTCATTACAAATCGTCAAAACTAAATAGCTCGCCTTGGGTTTGATTATCTCCCGAGTCAAACAAAACAGTATCTCCATCAGTAGCATTAACCTCGCTACTCTCTTGTATAGAGTCAATTGGCTCTTCTTCTATAATTTCGGGCTCTTCGAGCGGCTCGATAAACACAATTTCATCTACTGTGTAGGTAGTCAGTCGCTTACCTTTTGCCTTGTAGCCCTTCACACCAATAAAACTATCGGCCTCAACCACTTCGGCAGGGCGTGTTTTGTGTGCCCCCTTAAAGGTAATTTCGGCTCTTGGGTAACGATCTTCGCTTATGGCAACAAGGTATGAACCATCGCTATCATCAACAAAGAGTTGTACATTTTCGCTAACCTCGCCACTAAAACGCTTCATGTAGTAGTAACCTGCTGTGACATCAAAATAGATTGCCGTATAAACCTTGCCCGGCACATATTTGTCGATAGATAGCAAATCGCCACTAATATAGGTTGAGCCATCGTAACCAGCTGTATAGTAACCACCTTTCTTTGTAAAGATGATGGTTTTATCGTCACCCGAGAACTCGCCCAGTAGCTTACCACGCCCCTCACGGTTTAGCTCAAGCACATCTTCGTCGAACCATACATCGTGCCCACCAAGTGTCGAAACACCTTTTTCTTTGAGCACAATGCGGCTAATAGAGTAACGAGAGAATAGGTTACCCTGCGATGCTCGCCCTTTGATTAGGAGCTTTGAGAAGTCCAAATCTTGAATAGCGTTCTTTAACCTTGGGCGTGGACGGAAGAATACCTTTAGTATCTCTGCCTCGCCATTTGGGTTAACACTCATATATAGAATCTCGCTCTTGGGAGTCTCTTTGGTTATGTTGTACTCCTTGTCACGTGTTATACCCTTAATTGCACAACGTTTCATCATTAGCGGCCCCTCCTTACCATCACGGTATAGGATGTTGTAGATGGTGCGCTCGTCATTGCGTTTAAAGATACCTATAAAGTATATATCTTTTTTGAAGAATGCCTTTTCGCTAGCCTTGGTAATTTTGTAGCTACCATCACGGCTAAAGATAATTATATCGTCAATATCGGAACAGTCACACACAAATTCGTCTTTTTTCATTTGTGCACCAATTCCAAAGAAGCCCTCTTTGCGATCGACATATAACTTAGCATTGGCAACTGCAACCTGTGCAGCCTCAATAGAACCAAAGTTGCGTATCTCGGTTTTGCGCTCCCACCCTGCACTATACTTTTTGGCAATAGCCTCATAGTATGCAATGGTGTAGTCAACAATATGAGCTAGGTGTTTTTTGACCTGTGCTATCTCCTTATCAACAGACTTTATGTGCTCGTCTGCCTTAAAGGTATTGTATTTTGAAATTCGCTTAATCTTTATCTCGGTCAAACGAGTAATATCGTCAACGGTAACCTCTCGGCGAAGTTGTGGCTTGAACGGATTAAGCTCCTTGTCGATAATTTCGAGCACTTGCTCCCACGAAGTTGCCTCCTCAATTGAGTGGTAAATGCGATTTTCGATGAATATGCGCTCTAGCGAGCTCACATGCCAATCTTCATTCAGCTCGCCCAAACGTATCTCGAGCTCTTGTGTAAGCAGCCTTTTTGTGTTTTCGACACTGTGTGCCAATATCTCCTTAACCCCAATGAAAGCAGGTTTTTGAGCAATTACCACACAAGCATTTGGCGAGATAGATACCTCACAATCGGTAAATGCGTATAGTGCATCAATTGTCTTATCTGCCGATACATCGGATGCTAGGTGTACCAAAATTTCGACATTTTGTGCCGTGTTATCGTCAACCTTGCGTATCTTTATTTTACTCTTATCGTTTGCTTTTATTATTGAATCGATAATCGAAGAAGTTGTCTTGCCATAAGGTATTTCGGTGATGGCAAGTGTCTTTTTGTCTATCTTTACAATCTTTGATCGCACCTTAACAGCACCACCACGCAGTCCATCGTTATAGCGAGACACATCTATCATACCACCCGTCGGAAAGTCGGGATATAGCTCGTAGCTCTCGCCACGCAAGTATGATATAGATGCCGCAAGTAGCTCCGATGGGTTGTGTGGCAAAATCTTAGATGCAAGACCAACAGCAATACCTTCGACACCCTGAGCCAGTAGCAGAGGGAATTTTACGGGCAGGACTTGTGGCTCTTTGTTACGACCATCATAGGATAGTAGCCAGTTGGTTGTTTTGTTATTAAAGACAACATCTAGGGCAAATTTCGAAAGGCGAGCCTCGATATAACGAGGTGCTGCCGCCGAATCACCAGTGAGGATATTACCCCAGTTACCTTGACAATCGATCAAAAGATCTTTTTGCCCCATCTGCACTAGTGCACCCCCAATCGAACTATCGCCGTGTGGGTGAAACTGCATAGTGTGACCAATGATGTTGGCAACCTTGTTATATCGCCCATCGTCCATACGCTTCATCGAGTGTAGAATGCGCCTTTGTACAGGCTTTAGTCCATCTTCGATGTAAGGCACGGCACGCTCCAAAATAACATAAGAGGCGTAGTCCAAAAACCACTCCTTATACATGCCTGTTAGCTTCTGACGAGATTGCTCCTCAGAGGTTAAGTGGCTAAATTTACCACTCTTAGTAGGTGTGACAAGCACACTTTCACTACTATCTATCTCTTGCTCCTCAACTAGTGGTGCATCTTGTAATATATCTTCGCTCATAGCTCTCTTACTCTACAATGTCTAACTCTTTGGTAGGCTCCTCGGGCTCTACCGCATCCTCTTCGATATGAAGATTATCGATAATAAACTCTTGGCGATCGCCCGTGTTTGTTCCCATATAAAACTCTAACAAATCGTGCACCTGATCGTCTTTGGTAAGCCTAACACGCTCTAGTCGCATCTCCTTGCCAATAAATGCACCAAACTCGCTAGGCGAAATTTCACCAAGACCCTTGAATCGAGTAATCTCTGCCGTGCCCTTTAGGCTATTAATAGCAGCAACTCTCTCTTTGTCGTTGTAGCAATATATGGTTTTTTGTTTGTTGCGCACCCTAAATAGTGGTGTTTGCAAAATATGTAGATGTCCCTTTCTTATTAGGTCGGGGAAGAATTGCAAAAAGAATGTGATTAGCAGCAAACGAATGTGCATACCATCCACATCGGCATCGGTAGCGATAATAACTTTGTTATACCTAAGGTCGTCCATGCTATCCTCTATATTGAGTGCCGATTGCAAAAGGTTGAATTCCTCGTTCTGGTATATCACTTTTTTTGTAAGACCATAGGTATTAAGTGGTTTACCTCGCAACGAGAATACCGCTTGGGTATTTACGTCACGACTCTTGGTAATAGATCCACTTGCCGAGTCACCCTCGGTAATAAATATCATAGACTCCTCGGCCTGGGCATGCTTGGTGTTTAGGTGAACACGGCACTCCTTTAGCTTTTTGTTATTAACGCTAGCTTTGCGTGCAAACTCCTTTGCCTTTTTTTGTATGCCCGAAATCGCTTTGCGCTCTTTCTCTGACTCTTGAATTTTTTTGGCAATTACCTCGGCAATGGTTGGGTTCTTGTGCAAGAAGTTATCGAGATTCTCTTTCAAGAAATCGAGCACATAGTTACGAATAGAGACACCGCTCTTATCCATATCTTTTGAACCTAGCTTGGTTTTGGTTTGTGATTCGAATATTGGATCAACCACCCTAACACTCACCGCTGCAATTATAGACGAGCGAATATCTGCTGCATCATAATCTTTTTTGTAGAAATCACGCAGGGTTTTAACTACTGCCTCACGAAATGCCGCTTGGTGTGTACCCCCTTGTGGTGTGTACTGTCCATTTACAAACGAGTGATACTCCTCGCCATAGCCACTACCGTGTGTTAATGCTATCTCGATGTCGTTACCACGCAGGTGTATAGGCGAATATAGAGACTCCTCTGATATGGCATCGTTCAAGAGATCTAACAGACCATTCTTCGACACATATGGCGAGCCATTATATTTTATTGTAAGACCAGTGTTTAGGTAGGTGTAGTTGCGCAATAGTGGTTCGATATAGTCGTCATTAAAACTATAATCGCCAAAAAGAGAGCTATCGGGCGTAAAGAACACATATGTACCGTTTTTGTCGGACACCCCACTCTCGGTATTATCGCTAACAATATTACCTGCACTAAACTCTACTGTGCGAGAGACACCGTCCCTTACGCTCCTAATTAGGAATGTTGTCGAAAGGGCATTAACTGCCTTTATACCAACACCATTAAGACCAACACTTTTTGTAAAGGCACTAGAACCATATTTGGCACCAGTGTTTATTTTTGAGGCTACATCGACAAGCGATTTTAGGGGTACTCCACGGCCAAAATCCCTAACCGATACGCTACCATTCTCAACCTTTATTTCGATGCTCTTACCATAGCCCATCACAAACTCGTCGATAGAGTTATCGACCACCTCTTTGATTAGGACATAGATACCATCATCCGAAGATGTACCATCACCTAGCTTACCAATATACATTCCCGGGCGCAAACGAATGTGCTCGTTCCACTCCAAAGATTTAATATCACCTTCGCTATATTCTACTTTATTTATATCTGTCATAACTGAGTAGCCAACTAATTTTTATACATCTGTGGAGCCATCTTCTTGTGCTCCTCAAGAATAACACTGTGTACACGATCCTTTAGGTCGCCCAATTTCATAGATTTTACATCGGCCGCTGGGATAGGCTCCAAAACCTTCATTCTCAAACGAGTTGGCATTTTTAGGCCAAAACCTGCATGGTTTACAATACCCCACGTGCCATCTATTACAACGGGTAAGATAGCTACTCGTGCCGCTCGTGCACTAATAAAAGCCCCCTCTTTAAACTCCTCTACTCTACCGCTCTTGCTACGAGTTCCCTCGGCAAAGATTACAATAGAAATACCATCGGCAAGTAGCTTTTTACACTTATATAGCATCTGTTTTGTGCTAGCCAAGCCACCACGGTCGATTGCAATATCGCCTCGCAGGTGTGATACCAAACCTATAAAAGGAACTTTGCGCACCTCTTCCTTTGTAACGTAACGAAACACAATAGGAATTTGTGCCGTTAACGGAATGTCAAACATAGACATGTGGTTTGGGATAATTACGTAGGTAGTGTCTTTATCGACATTTTCGAGACCCTCTACCTCTATTTTCCAAAGAGGACACAACCACAAGATCATGTGTGAAAGAAGATCCGAAACATAGTGTACCACTACACGCTTTTTATCGAAAGGCACCGTCACCGCCCATATTAAAGCGAAGATTGGCACATAAATAACTACAAAGATTGTTAGAAATAGGTAGTAAAAAATTGTTCCCATTATTTTAGGTTTATTGTTGTTCTATAAATTTGCTGTGTGCTATCTGGGGTTAAAATAGAGATGTCTAGCTCGTCACCACCTTTTAGGAGTATGTCAGAAACTGAGCCACTAGCTGTACTATGTGGCATAGCATCAATTCTAATTGAGCCACTCGAAATCACTTTATCGCCCTCTTTTGCACTACACTCGATAATGTAGGTCGATAGATCTATAAAGTCGAAACGGTTCTCGATAGTTACATCGCTGCCATCAAGGCTCACTTTAATTGGGTAGAATAGCTCTTTTAGCTCGCCTGCTAGTGGCGACAAAGAGCCATCGGCATCGACAATAGCCTGCTGCTTATCATCACCCGGCACCCACTCGCCCGTTGCACTAGGTAGCGATCGTGTTTGCCAAGAGTTTATAAAACCACCCTGCAATACTCCACCGCTCGCAAGAATTGTTTGCCACGACGGAATTAGGTCGTTATCGATAGCCATTTGTGTAAAGACGTGCGGTCTATCTCGCTCGGTAGTTTCAAGCTCCGAAATTTGCTCTAGCGATGGATTCTCAATGGCATACAAGTCGCTATTCCACTCTAGCCCTGCTCCGCTATATGCAATTGGACGAATCATATCAACCTGCTTTACTGCTTGGTATGCCTTATAGAAATTGTAGCCGTTACCACCGTTAGTACCCATTAGCAGCATTATAACCGATGGATAGTTGCGGCTATTTTGGCTAGCCGACAATACACGCTCGATGTGGTCGTCTCTAAATATTTTGTTGTTTGATAGTGCACCACCACGGCTAAGCGAACGCCCCATTGGCTTGGGCGAAATATTAGCTACATCACACACATACAAGCCGATACTATCGGTTAGTTCATAAAAATCTCGCCCCATTGGGTGCTCGGTTCTCACGGCATTAAAGCCCAAATCTTTCATGTCTAGCAAATCGTTCTTTATTTGTGAACGAGAAAGCACAGAACCCGTATATCTATTGTGTTCGCCATAAACAACCCCTTTGATTGTAACTGGCGAGCCATTCACAATTAGGTTACCAGTCGAATAATCAACCTCTCTAAAACCCACCTTAAAGCTAACTGCCTCGGTAAAGCGATTCTCTCGCTGCACCCTCATCACCAGAGTGTACAGGTCGGGTGTTTCGGCACTCCATTTCTTGACCTCGGGCACCGATATTGCAAAGTACACCGTGTCTTCGAGCCTCATTCTCAGCCTAGCCGAACGATTCTCATAACTAATGCGCTTGCCATCGGGGTTGTATAGGTCGTAGAATACCTTTACGCTTTTGGGGTTAAGGTAGTATGATTTTGTAATAACACCTAGCTCTAAAAGACCATCGGTTAGCTCGGGATTGAGAGTTGTGCGCACCGTAAAGTCACGAATCGAGACTTTGGGCTGTGTGTACATATAAACACTGCGAGAAAGACCCGACATTAGCCAGTTATCGCTAGCCTCTAGCAACGAAGCACTAGAATACTCATAGTTTTCGATAACGAGTGTATTATAACCCTCCTCTACAAACTTGGTAACATCAAACTCGGTTGGGCTCTTTGAGTCTTTGCCAAAGCCCACCTGCTTGCCATTAATATAGACTACCGACGCCGAACCCAATGCACCTAGGTGCAAAAAGATTTGACGCTCCTCCCACAAGTATGGGATTTTGAACTTGCGACGATATACAGCAGCCGATCCTAGTGAACTAAGCTCCATTGACTGCTTGTTAAAGTCGAATACGTAGGTAGAATCGGCATACCTTGCGCCTTTAACACCTGCCATCTCTAGGTTCATGGGCACAGTAATGGCTTGCCATGCACTGTCATCAAACTCTCGATCGGTATGCTCGCTACCCAAATCCCTTGCCGAAGCAAAGTATTTGAACTGCCACTGTCCGTCTAAATTTTGATAGTAATCGCTTTGTGAGTAATCGCCCGTCAAAGCCTCTTCGGCTTTTGCATAGCTCATTAGCTGTGTTCGAGGATAGAATCTATTCTGCGATGGGGTCTCTACATCTTTGATGTGAGCCCTTGTATCTGCCTGCTGTCCTAGCAAATCTACCGACATTAACAGCAGCAACATTATGGTTGTATATCGTTTCACGCTCTCTATTTTGGGGTATAAATAAATATCACACAAAGATAGGTATTTTGTAAGAGAATTTCAAATCAATACACATTCTGGTATAAAAGAAACCTTTTATCTATTTAATTACTTACAACGGCATTTATAGTTAATCTAGGGCATTGTATTGCATTGATTTTAAAATATTATGAACATTGCAAATTAAACTAGTTAATATTTGCTTTTAAGCAATTAAATTCGTATTTTTACAAGCGTAAGCTAACAAACAAAACTATTAACAATTTAAATTTAAAATATTATAACCACTACTTAAAGAAAACAAATGCAATTATGAGTATTTTAAAGTTCGACAAAGAAGAACTAGGTAATCTACAATATTCACTTCAAAGAGAGTTTATTTCTACAAACCGTGCTGGAGGATATATGAGTACTACCATCACGTGTTGCAACACAAGGAAGTACCATGGATTGATGATCTGCCCTTCGGATACATTCAAAAACGACTACTTTGTACTACTCTCATCTATTGACGAGACTGTGATTCAGAGGGAGCATGGCTTCAACCTAGCGTTACACAACTATCCGGGTTTATTTGAGCCAAAAGGCCACAAATACATCGAGAGTTTTGAGTACACTCCAACACCTACAATCATTTACCGTGTGGGTGGCGTACAACTCAAAAAAGAACTACTATGGCTACACAGCAAAGAGCAACTATTAATTAGGTATACTCTACTGAAAGCCTCATCGCCTACCAAACTAAGACTGCGCCCATTCCTTGCATTTAGAAATATGCACGCTCTTAGCAAAGAAAACATCGACGCCAACGTATACTCAACCCCAATAGAAGGAGGCGTTAGCAACAAAATGTACGAAGGACTACCAACTCTACACCTACAACTAGATACCAAGAACGAATTTGTTCCTGCTCCAGATTGGTATAAAGATTTTGTTTACCAAAAAGAGCTAGAAAGAGGTTATGAGTATAAAGAAGATTTATTAACAACAGGTTTCTTTGAATTTGATATTGACTGTGGACAAAGCGTGATTTTGTCGTGTTCGACTTCGCCTGCAAAGCCATCTTCGCTAAAGCGTAGCTTTACAACAGAGATAGCTAAGCGATCTAACAAGACAGAGTTCCATGCTTGCCTTCGCCACTCGGCTCGCCAGTTTATTATTAAGCGAGACTCAAAAACCGAGGTAGTAGCAGGTTACCCATGGCTAGGATACCACATTGGTCGCTCTAAAATTGTTGCTCTTCCGGGCATAACACTAGAGCAAGGTAACACACAACAATGTGTCGACGTACTCAAAAGCATTACAAAAGTAATTAAAGGTGGTATATTCTCGCCTCAAGGTTGTAACCTTGACTCACTAGATGCTCCGCTATGGATTTTCTGGGTTCTTCAGATTATGGAGAAATATGAGGGACGAGAATTTGTGTTCTCACACTTTGGAAAAGAGATGCTTGCCATCATCGAAGCATACAGTAGCCAAATTGGCGAAATAGGTGGTGCAATTTGCGAAAGTTCACTTGTAAAGAGCGAATGCTACAACAAGGCACTTACATGGATGGATCGTTATGTTGACGGAATACCTGTCACACCACGTGATGGTTACCAAGTAGAGGTAAATGCACTATGGTACAATGCACTTTGTTATGCACTAGAATTTGCAAAAGAGAGTGACAACAAAAAGTTCCTTGCAAAATGGGAGAATACACCTCAAAAAGTAAAAGAGAATTTCTGTGCTAAATTCATTAATCCAGAGGGCTACCTAGCCGACTATGTTGATGGAGATCGCCAGAACAAAGATATAAGACCTAACCAAATAATTGCATGTTCTCTTCCTTATAAGATGATAGACGAGAACACAATAGTAAATGTTATTAATATTGTTAAGAGCAAACTATTAACTCCAAAAGGTCTTAGAACACTCTCACCAGATAGTGCACTATATGAACCATACTGCGAGGGCGATGCAAATACACGTGCTCGTGCAGTACACCAAGGTAGCGTACACTCATGGTTATTATACTTCTATATTAGAGCTAACGTCGATGTATTTGGCAAGCAATACCTATTCTCTGCTAGCGAGCTAATCGAGGGACTAGAGGATGATTTCCTAGGATATGGTATTGGAACAATGGCGCAGCGATATGATGGAGATCCTCCACACCGTCCAGGAGGTGCTGTTTCTCATGCTGCAAGCGTAGGAACACTACTGCTAATAATGGATTATATTGAAAAGTTTAAAGAAAAAAATAAATAAATGGAGAATAGAGGTATGAGAGTATTAATGTTTGGGTGGGAGTTTCCGCCCCATATTGCCGGAGGATTGGGAACGGCCTGCTATGGTCTAACCAGAGGGCTTGCCAAGTGTGGCGTGAAGGTGCACTTTGTGGTTCCCAAAGCGTATGGCGACGAGGACCAAAGGTTTGTCAAGGTACTTAATGCTAGCGATGTAGAGGCAAGCTATGGTGGCGAGTTCACCAAAGACTTGTGGAGTATGGTTCAGTTTATACATATCGACTCTAACATTGTACCCTACTCTTCACCCGAGGAGTATGACAGAATAGTGAACTCTATTAGACACGAAGGCAAAATAGAGACAAACGACATATGGAAGCAGCGTTTCTCGTTCACAGGAAAGTATGGCGAAAACCTAATGCAAGAGGTAGCACAATATGCTATGGTTGCAGCACAGGTAGCAAAAGACCTTGAAGGTCAGTTTGATGTTATACACGCACACGACTGGTTAACATATTATGCAGGTATTGCTGCAAAGAAAATTTCGGGCAAGCCACTTGTTGTACATATGCACGCAACAGAGTTTGACCGCAGTGGTGAGAATGTAAATTCATCGGTATTCACTATCGAGCAAGCAGGTATGAAGGCTGCCGACCGTGTAATTGCGGTGAGTAACCTAACCAAGAACATCGTAATTAACAAATATGGCATAGATCCAAAGAGAGTTGTAGCTGTACACAATGCCGTGAGATTCAAATCGGGCGAAGGTACCGATATAGAGAAAGTGCTTGACGACAAGATTGTTACTTTCCTAGGTCGTATCACCTACCAAAAGGGTCCCGAGTATTTTGTCGAGGCAGCAGCCAAGGTACTAAAGATTGCACCTAACGTTAGATTCGTAATGGCTGGTAGTGGCGATATGCTTAACAAAATCATCACTCGTGTTGCCGAGCTAGGCATTTCGGACAGATTCCACTTTACGGGTTTCTTGAAGGGTGACGATGTATCTAAGATGTTTGGAATGAGCGATGTTTACATCATGCCATCGGTGTCGGAGCCATTTGGTATTTCGCCACTAGAGGCAATGAAATCAAACGTGCCTGTTATCATATCTAAGCAGTCGGGCGTAGCAGAAATTCTTGACTATGCTGTAAAGGTAGACTACTGGGATGTTGATGCTATGGCAGATGCAATTTTTGGACTTATCAACTATCCTGCTCTTAGCGATATGTTCATTACAAAAGGGCAAGAAGAGGTTAACTCGCTTAAGTGGGATAATGCAGCAATAAAAGTTGCAGACGTTTACAAGGCTGCAATGGAAGATATGCAGTAATAATTTGTTATAATCGAAGAAAAAATAAGAATATGAAGAAAATTTGTTTATGTTTTCAAGTGCATCAGCCGATGCAACTTAAAAGATACCGCTTCTTTAACATGGGAAGAGATATTCACTATCTAGATGACTATGCTAACAGAAAAGCAATGCGTGAGGCAGCACAAAAGTGCTATCTACCAATGAATGAGCTACTACTTAACCTAATCGAAAAACATGGCGATAAGTTTAAGGTGAGCTTTGCAATATCGTCACTTACAATTGAGCAAATGGCAGAGTATGCACCCGAAGCTCTTGAGTCGTTCAAAAAACTTGCATCAACTGGTGGTGTTGAGTTTGTAGCGTCTCCATACTCGTGGTCGCTATCTTCTCTTGCTTCTAGCGAAGTGTTCCGCACCGAAATCGAGCGCAACAGCGAGCAAATAGTATCTACATTTGGTCAAAAACCTAAGAGTTTTGTAAACTCAGAGATGATTTACTCTGACCGCATTGGCGAAATTGTAGCAGAGCAAGGATTTACTTCTATGCTAACAGAGGGTGCAAAGCACATTCTTGGATGGAAGAGCCCTAACTACGTGTATGCAAATAGCGAGAATCCACGTCTTAAGGTACTACTTCGCAACGCTAGCGCTAGCGACGATATTCGTTATAGTTTCTCGGGAGGAATTACAGCCGAAAGCTACACAAACACTATCGAAAACACACCGGGCGATATTAACACTATTTTTGTTGATTACAATACATTTGGCATGCACCACACTAGCGAGAGTGGTATATTCGATTTCTTCAAATATTTTGTTAACAATGGCATAGCCGAAAATAGATTAGAGTTCACAACCCCTACTCTTATTACTGACGCCGAGCAACCAGTTGCTGTACTACACGTACCATACACTGTTTCATGGGCAGACGAAGAGAGAGATACTTCGGCTTGGTTGGGTAATCAGCTACAAAACGAAGCTTTTGGCAAGCTATATCGTCTACAAATGAAAGTGGCGGCTATCAATAACGATGATATGAACCGTGTTTGGGACTTTATGAGCTCGACTAATAACTTCTATTATATGTCAACAAAATGGTTTGCAGGCGATGTTGGTCACCGTGACAATCCGTTTGGTTCGCCATACGAGGCATTTATCAACTACATGAACGTATTCAGCGATTTTGAGCGTGAAGTTAATGCTAGATATGAGCGTGGACAAGAGTCTACTGCAACTGTAAAGTCGAGCAACGAGAGCGAAGGTAGTGCTACAAAAGCAAAGCCTGCTACAAAAAGAGCTACAAAGTCTACTTCGACTGCAAAAGCTGCTAAGGCTGCAAAACCAGCAACTAAAAGCACGACAGCAAAGACTACAAAAACTGCTACAAAGCGCAAAACGGCAACAACTAGCACAGCAAAAGAGAGTGTTGCATAAGCTACTTAATTAGCATATATAATT
>CAYJIL010000064.1:0-13083 GCA_964370235.1 uncultured Rikenellaceae bacterium
AGCACAACCTTGCCAAGGTTGGGGTCGCGAGTTCGAGTCTCGTTTTTCGCTCCAAATAAAAAAGTATCATAATTTGATACTTACCAATGCGAAAATAGCTCAGTTGGTAGAGCACAACCTTGCCGCAGAAATGGACGACAGTCCCCAACCTTGGCAAGAGGGTGATTAACTTAACAAAGCAATTATACGCAACACCAATGCGAAAATAGCTCAGTTGGTAGAGCACAACCTTGCCAAGGTTGGGGTCGCGAGTTCGAGTCTCGTTTTTCGCTCCAATGACTGTCCTAGAATATAAATATTCTAGGACAGTTTTTTTTATTATCTCAGTTCACAAAATTAACCCTAGTGTACATAATTCCCTTTTTTGATTATAAACAGAGTATAAAAAATGGTAAATTAGATAAAATTTTATACTTTTGCACCCAAATACATTAAAACAAAATACAAATATGAGATTAAGGAATTTATTTTTATCATTTGCTGTTTTGGCTACACTATTCTCGTGTGCGCCTAAAGCAGATACTGCTGCAGATTATCCAATGTTCTGGACTTGGGCAGGTTATGGTAGCCCTGAGAAATTCGAGGAGCTATGTGTTGCTATGACTGAGTCGGGTATCGACGGTGTATTGCTAGGTGCAAAGGCCGAAGAGTATCCAGATGCTGTTGAAACTGCAAAGAAATATGGTATCACAGTTCACGCTTGGGTTTGGAGTATGAACAGTGGTAGCGCCGAGCTAGCAAAAACAAATCCTGAGTGGTTCTCTGTGAATCGTAAGGGAGCGAGCCTTGCAGATTCTATCGCATATGTTGATTACTATAAGTTCCTTTGCCCTGCACTTCCAGAGGTAAGAGAGCATATCAAGAACAATATTCGCAAAATTTGTGAGATTGAAGGGCTAGGTGGTGTATCTATCGACTACCACAGATTTGTTGACGTAGTACTTCCTACATCGCTTTGGGCACACTATGGTATTGTTCAAGACAGAGAGTACGCAGAGTGGGACTATGGTTACCATCCAGAGATGCTTCGCCTGTTTAAGGAGCAGCACGGTTATGACCCACGTGATCAAGAAGATCCTTCGCTAGATGTTAAGTGGAGAGATTTTAGATGTGGTCAAATCTCTGAGGTTGCTAATGAGATTGCCGAGGTAGTTCACTCTTATGGTAAGAAGATGACAGCATCTCCGTTCCCAACACCAGCTATGTCTAGCCGTATGGTGCGTCAAAACTGGTCTGACTGGAACCTTGATTTCGTATTCCCAATGGTATATTCAGATTTCTATACTGCTGACCCAACATTTGTGTCGGACTGTACAGTTGAGAATGTTGCAACTCGCAACCCTAACACTATTCTAGGTTGTGGTCTACTAGGTGATAACGACCCAGAGAGAATGATTGCAGCAATGGATGCAGCGCTTAATAACGGTGCCGAGGCAATTGCTATCTACACTGTTGGCGAGCTTAAGTCTCCGGAGTCGAGAGCAGCGTTCAAAAACTATGCAGACAGCATGCGTTTGGTGCGTGCAGCAGGTAAGCTATCAAAGAAAGTAGTTGCTGACACAGCCCTTAACCGCAATCCTTTTAACAACAAAGGTATCACAGATATGATGAAGGAGAAGATGCAAGGTTATGTTAGTATTGCAGACTTCACAAAGAGTGCAAAGAAGAAAGATCACGAGCAAATTGCTCAAATCTCTAAGCGCCCAATCGAGTCATTCTTCTATGCAAAGAACATCGCACAAGAGAATAAGAACGCTGATGAGGCTACAGAAAAGCTAAGAAAAGGTCTTGCTGAGCAGTATGCTAAAACAAAGATCGAGTTCACTGAGCCAGTTCTAAAGAACACTTACGATGTAACAAAGTACTATATCGTAAAGGATGGTGTTTCGGGTATTGATTTCGAAGTTAATCTATACTTCTATGGTGGTACATTCTCTGGTTGGAGTGTTAACCCTGTTGCTGACTCATATGCAGCATACATGAAGAAGAAGTAATCACTTCATATACTAAGTAAGCGAGGTTGTCTAGAGTAAATCTAGGCAACCTCGCTTTTTTGTTATAGCTCGTCTCTTAGTAGCTGGCATACTCGTGGTAGCCCAGTTATCGAGTTTTCTTTAATGTGTATTATTTTGTTGTCTATACCCCAAACTGTGGGTGGATTTGGGTCGACTAGATATATTGGTACATCTTCTCGAACATATCTAACGAGCGATGCGGCAGGGTAGACCGCTAGCGATGTGCCCACAATAATGAGAATATCGGCAGATGATACAACCTCGGCTGCTGTCTCTAGCATTGGCACATCTTCGCCAAAGAACACCACGAATGGGCGTGCTAACGAGCCATCGGGTGCTCTGTCTTCGAGCTTTTGTTCCCACCCCTCGATTGGGTATATGAGGTTTGTGTCCTTGCTACTGCGTAGCTTGCGTAGTTCGCCGTGCAGGTGTGTTACGTGGCTACTGCCTGCCCTCTCGTGCAAATCGTCAATGTTTTGTGTAACGACTCTAACATCAAAATCGCTCTCTAGCTCGGCCACTGCCACGTGCCCTGCGTTGGGCTCTGTCGAAAGTAGCTCTTTGCGGCGAATATTATAAAACTCTATCACCTGTGGGCGGTTGTTGGCTAGTGCTTGTGGCGTACAGACGTCCTCTATGCGATATGATGCCCACAAACCATCGCTATCTCTAAAGGTGGCTATGCCGCTATCGTGGCTCACTCCTGCACCGCTAAATACTATAACTCTCTTCATAATGTTGTTGCGTTTAGTTTTTTGTAACAATGGTAAAGGTATTAAATTATTAGCGTACAAGAAAACAGAGGCTCGAATTAATATACCTATTACCATGTGTGTGCATGATACCAACAAAAAAGAGGCCGTTTTGAATTACTCAAAACAACCTCTTCTCTCAACTTCTTTTTAAAACTCTTTTCTAAAATTTTAATTATGGATAAACCACATGAGATGCCATTGATGTAATCTCTGTGATCTTATACATATTGCGGATCTCTCCGACAGCAATCTTTTCTGCTAGCTCATAAAAATCTACACAAGCTCCACAAATTACAATGCGTACTCCTTTTGCCTCTAGTGACGAAAGTGCAGCTTGAGTGTCGGTGCCTTCGATTGCACACTTAACTCCGCCGTTGTATAGCGCAACATATTCGGGTAGATTGTCTGTCTCTACAAGTGCATTAAGATAACCACGCAAAAGCATCTCGCCTAGGCGTGAATCTCCCTCGCCCATCGTGTCACTTTTGATTACTACGGCATAGTCTGATATTTTGGTAGCATCAGCTATTATGCTTGCTTGTGTAGTGCTTGACTCCGAAGCTAGCTCGTCTGCCTTTAGCATGGTGAATGTTATGGTATGCACAAAATCTTTCTTCGAACAAGCTGTTTGTATTCCAAGCTCCGATAGGTAATTGACTAGGTTGCTGTATGCAACGTCATTGTCTACTAATACTTCGATTTGGTCGCCTGTGTTCGATTTCTTGATCTCTTTTCTCACCTCAATAATAGGTGCTGGGCACATCATGCCCCTTGTGTCTAATGTTTTTGTTTTCATCTTCTTAATTTTTCGTCGTCGTTTCGTCGGTCTCTCCTTGCGTCAGCCTCTTTTTCGTCGTCGTTTTTCGTTACTGGTTTTCTATTACTTCTTTATTCTTCTTATTTTGTTTTTGCTTCTAAAATCTTTTTATAGCTATTGATAATGTGTAGTGCATTATCTTTATCGTCACCCTCTATATGGTCTACATCATAGAATGTGCCTGTGCGTTGTGCCGAAGACATTGTATAGCCTTTGTCGTAGTAGTTGAGTGCAATATCGGCAGCAGTGCTCATATCGCCACTCTCAATTTTCTCCTTTGCTTGATCGGTTAACATGCCCCCAAGCCTTTTGCGTATCTTGTCAAAGGCATTTTGGTACATCTCTTTGTCGAAATTTCCATATATGCGAACAAGCCTCTCTACTCTTTTAGAACGTGGTACACAGTAGTTTATTGTATCGGCTAGCTTCATTGTGCTAAACATGTGTGGTGGAATAAACACCTTGCCAACCTGCATACTCTCACCCTCGACCCATATTGCCTTTTGATTGCTCATCAAGCGAATCTTGTCGTAAATCATGTTTTGGTAGTGCTCGGTAGTTGGCTGTGCTCCTAGCCCAAACGACCCAAAAACCGAACCACGATGCGATGCCAAACCCTCTAGGTCTACAATCTGCTCGCCCATCGACTCCATTTGTTCCAAGATCTCGGTTTTACCACTACCTGTGTAGCCCGATAGCACCACAAAACAATCTTTTAGCCTATCGACTTGTTGGTCGAAATCTTTGCGAAAGGCTTTGTAGCCACCTTTTAGTAGCTTAACCTTTAGCCCTGCTGTCTCTAGCAACCATGCCATGCTTCCGCTACGCATGCCACCTCGCCAACAATATAGATAGATGGTTTTGCCTTGTGCAAGTTCTCTAGCTTCTTTTACAAAGCCAGCCATCTTTGGCCCTACAATCTCTAGCCCTCTGTCGATAGCAGCCTCTCTAGATGTGCGTACATATAATGTACCTACTTGGGCATGCTCTTCGTTGTTAAAAAGTGGCATATTATATGCCGATAGAATGTGTCCCTTCTCATACTCTGCTGGAGTTCGAACATCTATTATAACACCGCCTGATTGTGCGCCGTCCAAAAAATTGCTGATATCTAATTTTGTCATATCTCGACTATGATTATCGCTGCAAAGATAAATATTCTTAAACTAATTATCCTCACAAAAAGTTAACTAACTGCTAAATGTAAAAAAAGTGTAACCTGTTTCTAAATTTTTACTATCTTTAGGGGACTATTTACCCCATAAAAGTTATGCTATGAAAAATAACGAAGACCAACTGGTAGTTATAGGCACATTCTCTACCTATGAACAAGCCGCTATTGTGGCTGCAATGCTAGAGAGCCACGATGTAGAGTGCTATTTGCAAGATGTTAATTCGAGTAACATAGTTCCACTTTTTCAAGTTAAACTAGTTGCACCACTACGTGAGGTTGCAAGAATCGAAGAGATTTTGGCAAGCGAACCAGCTGATGCCGAGTTATAGGATCTTTTGCCAACTCCCCACATCTATCCAGCGATTGAACTTTTGCCCCACCTCTTTGTAGTGTGATACTTTTGTGAATCCTAGTTTCTCGTGTAGGGCAACGCTTGCCTCGCCCGGTAGTGTTATAACAGCCATAATTGAGTGTATGCCTGCTTTTCGACCCTTGTCTATGAGCAGTTCTACCATCTTTTGCCCATATCCTTTGCCCTCGAATCCGCTTTTGACATATACGCTGTTTTCGAGAGTGTAGTCATATGCTGCTTTGTTTTTCCAGTAATTAAGATAGCAATACCCAACTACTTCGCTGTTTTCTTCTACCACAAAAAATGGGAACTTAGCTGCAATATCTTGTAGCTTTGCTGCCATTTTGTCTTTGGTAATTGGTTCAATATCAAATGTTATAACTGTGTTTTCGATGTAATAGTTATATATCTCTGCAATTGCAGCTGCATCATCTATCGTGCCTTTACGTATCATTCTATCTGTATATTTTGCGTTTGTTGAGTGCAGCCGAATATGCAGCTGCATTTCGGTTATGCTCCGATAGGTTTCTCGAAAATTTGTGAGTACCATCTAGGTTGGGCGATGCACAAAAGTAGTAGTATTTGTGTTTGGCATAATCGAGCACACCATCCACAGCCACTGCTGGTGGCATTGTTATTACTCCCGGTGGTAGTCCTCGGTGCAAATAGGTATTGTATGGCGAATTTACCTTTAAGTCTTTGAATAACACACGTCTAAGAGTAGGGTCGCCTAGCGCAAACTTTACTGTTGGGTCTGCCTGCAATGGTATACCTGCCTTTATTCTATTTACATATACTCCTGCTACAATTGGCATCTCTTTTTTGAGCTTAGTCTCCTCGTATACAATTGAAGCAAGTGTCGAAACCTGCTTGCGGCTATAACCCAGAGCCTTGCGTTTTTGGTCACGGTCGTTCTTGCTCCAAAAGCTCTCGTACTCTCGGTGCATTCTATCAATAAATTGCTCTGGAGTACTCTCCCAATATAGCTGGTAGGTGTTGGGGATAAACATTCCCAAAAAACTAGCCTTGTCAAAATCATATTTCTTGGCTATGCTATCTGCCATAAAGGTGTGGTATAGTGTTGCAGAATCGGGCTCGATGTACTTGGATACTACTGCCGCTAGCCTTTTAAAGTCACGTATGTTATTAAAGGTAACGTTAACAGCCTCACGGTGTCCTCTCGCTAGTTTTGTGAGCAGCGATTGGTAGCTCATTCCTTTTGTTAGTTTATATTTGCCGGGGTGTACCTTGTTTAGTTTAAGGTTGCGAGCAAAGCGATTGAGTGTCGAAGTATCCTTTAAAAACCCCGAATCAATTAATGCCTGAGCACGTTGCTGTTCGCTATCGCCAGTCGAAACATATAGTACGCCGTCTCGCTCAACAACACTCTTTATAGAGTATGTGTAGTAGAGTCCTGCCGACATAATTATTCCTACCATCACAAAGAAAATTGACATGAATATGATGGTTTTGAACCGGTCAAAAAAACTATTTTTCATCTTTTTTATATAAATATTTTGTTGATATATAGGCCTTTTGCCTTGTTAAGGGGCAATGTGCCTATTAAAAAATTTGTGTTTGTAAAAATTTACACTACCTTTGCATCCGAGGTAAGTCTTACACGACCAGCTCCTATCGAATCCCCCAGGGTTGGAAGACAGCAAGGGTAGATGGTTGTAGCGGTGCGATGTGAGTAGCTTACCTCTTTTTTTATATCCCTACATGAAGATCACTTGGTTGGCAGTCTTTGCTACCACTTCACCCACTATTGTGCTGTGAACCACACCTTTTGAGTGCAGCATTGCTAGAGCTTCATCTGCTTTGTCGCTATCAACTCCCATGAAAATACCACCCGAAGTTTGTGCATCAAGAGCTGCCATTTTGCGTATCTTGTTATATCCAGCACGATACTCTACGTGTGCATCGGTGAACTCTTTGTTGCGAAATGCAGCACCTGCAATACAACCATCGTCTATAAGTTCTTCGAGCTGAGGCAGTAAAGGTAGCTTGTTGCCCTCAATTACAACAGTAACACCGCTGGCGTCTGCCATCTTCATGGCGTGGCCAAGCAGTCCAAATCCCGTAATGTCGGTTGCACCTTTTACCCCAAATTCAAGCATCACTTCGGCAGCTTTGTCGTTGAGTGTAGCCATAGAGTCTATTGCAGCACCATAGCTCTCTTTGGTTGCCATGCCCATGCGCTGCGCTGCCACAACCGAGCCGGTACCCAATGGTTTTGTGAGGATTAGCTTTTGCCCAACCTTTAGCCCTGCGTTAGTAACTACTTTGTCGGGGTGAATTGTGCCCACAACTGCAAGCCCATATTTTGGTGGATTATCCTCGATGGTGTGTCCGCCCATTGTGAACGCTCCAGCCTCGTTAATTTTGTTTTGTCCTCCGCTAATAATATCACCCAACACCTCTAGTGGTATATCCTTGGGGAACATATTCAGGTTGAGAGCAAGCAATGGTTTACCACCCATGGCATATACATCGCTAAGCGAATTTGCTGCAGCAATCTGCCCAAACGTATAGGCATCTGAGCACACAGGCGGAAAAAAGTCTGTTGTTACTATTAGTGCCATATCGTCATTTAGGCGATATACTCCCGCATCGTCATGTGTCGAAATGTCTACCATCACGTTTGCATCCTTAATCATAGGAATTTTTGAAAGTAACTCCGATAGTTTTGTTGCCGATAGCTTTGCCGAGCAACCTCCGTATGTTACAGTTGATAGTAGATCGAATTTTTTACTGCTCATATATTTTATAATTTATCTCTTTTGTTGTTAATATCTCTTCGGCCAAGCTACGTTGCTCCTCCTCTACTGCTAGCACAATGCCACAGTTAGACGAAATAGTGGCAGGCGCTGGAATTACCCTCACCCCAATGCCGCTCTCTTTGAGCAGGGCTTCGCTCTTTATTGCATTGCGTGCTCCCTCGAATGTTATCCAGATCATATCTCAAGAAGTGAATTGGTTAGGTACTCTATGTCTTGTTTTGTATGGAAATGTGATAGCGAAATTCTCACCACTCCTTCGCTTTGGCTGCCTAGGCTCTCTTGTGCCAAAGGAGCACACAGCATTCCGCTACGAGTCTCTATCCCAAATTGGCTAAATAGCTCTTCGGCTAGCTCCCACACCGATTTACTTGTGTGTGTTATCGAGAATAGGCCGCTTTGGTGTTGCGAATCGTTGGCACAATATATTTTGTATTTGTTGCTCTGTTTCAAAATTTCGATTGCCTCTAACAAATCGTCTATTGTGTGTAGTGCAGTAGTGGGGTTCTCTAGCGATGCCTTTAGTGCTGCTATTGCAGTCATTGGCGGAGTGCCTGCCTCCATGCCCTCGGGAAACGAAGTTGGCATATCTATCGAGTGCGATGCCGTTGAAGTTCCACCATATAGTAGAGGTTTAACATTGCCACCTCTGCAAAATAGTGCTCCAGCACCTGTTATCCCCATCAAACCCTTGTGGGCTGTTAGTATGAGATAATCTATTTTGTCACGATCTACGTTAATGGTAACATGGCCTGCCGACTGAGCTGCATCAACCGCAACTGCAATATCGCCAGCCCACTCTTTTATTTTGGCAATGGGCTGCACCACTCCGTTGAGATTGCTAACATGGTTCACAATAACCAATCCCAAGTTTGTGCGGTCAAATTTACTTAGTGCATCAAGATCTATTCTGCCATCGCTATGGTGTGGTAGCACCTCCCATGTAATATCGCCTCTTTTTTCGAGTTCTCGCAATGGGCGCATAATAGCGTTGTGCTCGAGTGGCGAAACAGCTACTCGTTTGCCTTTTAACTCTAGCCCAAAGAGCAGAGTATTGGCTGCCATTGTTGCCCCCGAAGTAAATATAATATCTTCGACACATACACACCCAATTGTCTTTGCAAGTAGGTCACGACATGTTTCGACCATAGCTGTGGCACTACGCACCCTAGGGTATGCCCCACGAGAGTATGTCCCACCACAAGTGCGCAGGTAGTTATCTACCGCTGCTATAACGCACTCGGGTTTAGGGAACGAGGTTGCCCCGTTGTCGAAATATAAGTTTAGTGCCATATCGTTTTTTGAATAAAAGACAAAGATAACTATTTTCTTTGATCTATATTCATATAGCCCAAAAGTGGTAAAAAATATATATATTTGCATATTTTGGGGCTATGTGTGCCCTTCGTAGGTGAAGAAACTATTTAATTTATCATACAATGACAAATGCAATAAAGACAAAAATGAACGATTCGGCAGTGGCTAGATGGTCGGTGCTTGGGCTGGTATCATTTACCATGCTATGTGGTTATTTCCTAACCGATGTGCTTTCGCCACTTAAGCCAATGCTAGAGGCAAAACTATTGTGGAATAGTACCGACTTTGGTTTCTTTAATAGTGCCTATGGTTGGTTTAACGTGTTCTTCTTAATGCTTATCCTAGGTGGTATTGTGCTAGATAAGATGGGTGTACGCTTTACGGGTGTGGGCTCGTGTCTGCTAATGGTGGTGGGCTGTGCTGTTAAGTATGCAGCTATTTCGGGCTACCTTCCTACTGAGGGCGAGATACTAGGTTTTGGTGCACAGGTTTTTTATGCAGCACTAGGTTTTGCAATCTTTGGTGTGGGTGTCGAAACGGCAGGTATCACTGTGTCGAAGGTAATCGTAAAGTGGTTCAAGGGCAAAGAGATGGCTCTTGCTATGGGTTTGCAAATGGCAACCGCTCGCATTGGTACTATGCTAGCAATGGCAATAACAGTGCCTTATGCTAAGTACTTTGACAGTGTATCGGCTCCGGTTCTTTTGTGTCTAATAATGCTGTGTGTTGGTACTATTGCGTTTTTTATGTACACTTTTGCCGATACAAAACTAGACAAACAACTTGCACAAGAGCAGAGCGAAGAGGATGCCTTTAAGGTTTCTGACATTACTATTATCTTCCGCAATCGTGGCTTTTGGTTAATTGCACTACTGTGTGTTTTGTTCTATTCGGCTGTGTTCCCATTCCTAAAGTACGCTACCGACCTTATGGTAAACAAATATAATGTAGAGCAAGATTTTGCAGGTATAATACCATCGCTACTTCCGCTTGGTACGCTATTCCTTACACCGTTCTTTGGTAACCTATACGACCGCAAAGGTAAGGGTGCAACAATCATGATTATTGGTGCTATAATGCTAATAATTGTGCATGCTATGTTTGCTCTTCCAATGCTTAACCATTGGTTATTTGCAACGGTTGTTATGATGGTGTTAGGTGTTGCATTCTCGCTTGTGCCTTCGGCTATGTGGCCTTCGGTTCCAAAAATCATTCCTGAGCGCCAACTAGGTACTGCTTATGCTCTTATCTTTTGGGTGCAAAACTGGGGCTTGATGGGTGTTCCTGCCCTTATTGGTTGGGTGCTAGACGAGTACTGTAAGCTTGACATTGTTGGTGGCCCTGCATACGATTATACTCTACCAATGACTATCTTTGCATCGTTTGGTGTACTTGCTCTTATTGTGGCCATTATGCTTAAGCGTGAGAACGATAAGCGTGGTTATGGCCTAGAGCTTCCGAACATTAAAAAGTAATTTAATGAAAACCTTTTTTAGAATATTTCACTATGCACGTCCAGTAGGCAAGTTTGCTGTGCCATACTTTTTTACTGTGATTCTGCATGCCCTTTTCAACACTTTTAACTTTGTGCTCATTATCCCCATCCTCAATACATTATTTGATGGAGAGAAAATGACCGAGGCAATCTCTACACCTCCTCCGTTTGATATGTCGCTGGAGTGGGTGCAGGGTATGATTAAGTACTATATCTTCGACATATTCGGAACAGGATATGACGTACACGATGTGCTAGTGTTTATTAGTGCATTGATTGTGGGGTCGGTGCTGCTTAGTAACCTATTTCGCTTTATATCACAAAAAATAATGGAGAATTTTAGGATTCAAACACTCCAGAATTTGCGTGATAACCTCTTTAAGAGCATTATGAGCCAAAACGTTAGGTTTTTTAGTAACGAGCGCAAAGGCGACATTATCTCAAAGCTAACATCGGATATTAACCTTGTGCAGTTTTCGGTTACCAACACCTTGCAGGTGGCGTTTAAAGAGCCTGCACTTTTGATTGGTTACTTTGTTGCACTAGTAATGATCTCGGTAAAGCTAACGCTATTTACCCTAGCAATTCTTCCTATCACCGCTTTTGTGATTGGTACAATTGTTAAAACTCTGCGCAAAAAGGCTACCGATGCCCAAGAGGCATTGGGCGAAATGACCTCTATTGCCGACGAGGCAATGGGCGGTGTAAAGGTTATAAAGGCATATAATGCTACCGACTATGTAGTGGGTAAATATATCGACACCAATAACAAATACTCAAGCCTACTTCGCCGCATGGCAACACGCCAGCAAATGGCATCGCCAATGAGTGAGTTTTTGGGAGTATCGGCAGTTTCGGTTATCCTTATATATGGTGGTAATATGGTGGTGAGTGGCGAGCTAGATGCAGGTGCTTTTATGGCATATCTTGCAGCTTTTTCGCAGGTGACTCGTCCAGCACGCTCTATTGCAGATTCGTTTAGTACTATTCACCAAGGTTTAGCTGCTGGTGATCGTGTGATCGAGCTAATGGATATGGAACCACAAATTTCGGACAACGATGGCGAGTGTGATTTAGCTCAATTCAAAAACGATATTGAGTTTAAGAACGTGAGTTTTTCATACGAAGATAAACGAGTACTACACGACATTAGCTTTACCATTAAGCGTGGCGAGGCAGTTGCCCTAGTGGGAGCTTCGGGTGGTGGCAAGAGTACCATTGCCGATTTGCTATCTCGTTACTACGATGTAGAGGGAGGCGAAATCTTAATAGATGGTCGCAACATTAAAGATTACCGCCTACCATCTTTGCGCAACCACATTGGTACCGTGTCGCAGGATATTGTTCTGTTTAACGATACCATCGAGCAAAACATCAAGCTAGGCAATTTGGTTGCAACTAGAGACGATGTTGTGCGTGCTGCCAAAGTAGCAAATGCCCATAGCTTTATAAACGAAACTTCGGACAGCTACGACACTACTATTGGCGATCGTGGTATGAAACTATCGGGCGGACAGCGCCAAAGGCTATCTATTGCACGTGCAGTGCTAAAGAATCCCGATATTCTCATTTTGGACGAAGCTACAAGTGCTCTAGACACCGAGAGCGAACGCCTAGTACAAGATTCGTTAACATCGCTATTAAAAGATCGTACATCGCTAATTATTGCACATAGATTGAGTACAATACAACACTGCGACAAAATTATCGTTATAGATAATGGTAACATTGTCGAGCAAGGCAAACACGACGAGCTTATCGAGCGTGGTGGTGTTTATGCAGGGCTTGTAAAGATGCAGATGGTCGATCACAAATAATATTGTTAATAAAACTATTACTGTTATGAGAAGAACCGTTCTATTGCTAGCACTAGTTTTTGTGGCAGCAACCCAGTTATGGGGGCAGCGCATTGCTAAATATGGCGAAAAAGCGCCAGCTTTACCTCAGTTGCAGTTTATACTAGATAATCGAGCAAGTTATGATGGTAAGGCACTATACATCGAGTTCTTTAAGTCGGATAGTCCCCACTCGATAGAGCTACTCGAAGATCTAGAGCGTTTTGCAAAACGATATAAGGGGAGGATAAATTTCTTGCTTATAGATTGTGAGGATGGTGCAAAGCTCAAAGAGATATACCAAGGTAAAGATATTCACTTTAGTATCGCTACCGATGCCGAGCACAAGGCATTCAAGCAATACAATGTAGAGTATATCCCTACATCGGTTCTAATAGATCGCAAAGGGAACTTTATTTGGCAGGGGCGTAGTAGCGAGGTTTCTGACCTCACGCTTTTGAATGCTATTGAGTAATGCTTGCATTAGTAAAACATAACAAAGGAGATAACTGTTGAGGTAATAGTTATCTCCTTTGTTATTAT
>CAYJIL010000065.1:0-12925 GCA_964370235.1 uncultured Rikenellaceae bacterium
TTACCTAGTAGATTGTTAGTCAACCTCATTTTTTGTATCTAATAGCGTATGTTTAAACTCAAAAATAAAAAAATCAAGCACTTGTGCATTGTACTAGCCACAGTAGTTGCCGCTAGTGCTGTGGTGGTGTGGCACTATGTACCACAAAGACCAAGTGCTAGCGAGTTTAGACACATTAGCCAAGACTCTCTACAAGTGGGTGATATTATCTTTCGCCGTGGACAGTCGCTAGCTAGCCGCATTGTGCTCACTGCCGATGTAGAGGGCAACTACTCACACATAGGTATGGTAGTGCATATAAATGGCAAAAACATGGCTCTACACGCTGTACCTAGTAACCAAGAGCTACCACAGCGCATAAAGCTAGAGAGTATCGAAGATTATTTTGCTATTAATTTGGCTCAGCGTGGAGCTATATGTCGCCTAGCACTTAGCCCAAGCAAACAGCAGGTGCTTAACAGTGCTGCCCTTAGTCTATATAGCCAAGGTGTTGAATTTGATAACGATTATAACATGGCAGATAGTAGCAAGCTATACTGCACCGAGCTAATATGGCATCTTTATAAAAATATTGGTATAGATATTACCCAAGGCAAGAGTACCAAACTAAACCTAGGTTTTTTTGACCACAACATAATACTACCCAGCCATATATACGAGTATCCACACATGAGAGTGGTGCTTAGTTTCTAGCAAAGTAAAGGGTTAATTATCTAGCTCTTTATAAAGGTCGCTCAATCTTTTTCTTAGGTGTAGAACGGCATAGCGTTTACGGGATAATAGAGTGTTAATGGGAATGCCTGTTGCCTCTGATATCTCTTTAAATGATATTCCCTGTATTTCGTTGAGCTCAAATATCGAACGTTGCTCGCTAGGAAGTTCGGCAAGTGCACTACTTATGCGATTTGCCATTGTTTGGCTAAAGAGCTCGCCCTCGGGAGATGGCATATCGGAATGTAGCATATCCGATATTGGCACTGCAAGGGGCTCGCTATCGCTGCCTTTGTTAACGTATGGCATGGGCTGTTCTCGTTTTTTGCGAAAGTGATCGGTAATTAGGTTCGATGCCACACGATATAGCCATGCGCTAGTGTGCTCAATAGCCGCCGCTTCGCCATCGCTCACGACAAACCGATAGAAGAGATCTGACAAGATATCGTCTACCGATTCATCGGACGATACTTTGCTAGATATAAACCGCTTTAGCTGCGACCTATACCCCGAAAATACCTCTTCGAAACGACTATTTTTGCCTTTTTTAGACATGAATTTAACTATGCTTTGAGATGTAATTTCTTATATACTCTTTTCGCTGCTCACAAGATCGTTCGCCGTTTTGTGATTGCTTAGAGATAGCCCTACCCATTCTATGCTTGCGTTCCATCCAGTTGCCAAATAGCAATCTCGAAAGCAAAAATAGCGCGACTGCTTGGCCATAGCTAAGCTCTACGACACCCATTACATCGGGCATAACATAATTCCATAGCAGCATTAATATTAGCGAGGCTAGCAACACTACTAGCACAAAAATAACGAAGCGAACTGCTTTAAACTTTCTTGATTTCATCTTTATGTTTTATTATTAGCTCGATAGCTTGGTTTGAACACATTTTACGAACACACTTTCCACAGCCTACACAGCCCGCAAGGTTTGCAACTTGTGCTATTTTATTTGCGGTATCCATTGAAAAAACATCTCTCTTACATTTTGCCACGCATTGGGTGCAACCGCTACACTTGTCTGCTAATATTTGCAAAGATATAACCTCTTTTGGTTTCTTGAATCTACTTTTAAGATTTTGTAACATAAAATTATTTTTATTTGTTTAATTTCATTTTGCAGCCATGGGATGAACCTTTGGCACAAACATGTAGACGAGCTACTGTTTAAATTATTTTAATATTTAAAAAATAATCTTTTTTGAAGCGCTACAAAATTGGTTTATTTACAAACATTCATAGTTTATATATATATGTAATAAACATTTATACCTACAAAATAGAATAGTTTGTCAATTTATGGGCACTAAATTTGTAGTATAACAGCTTTTATTATTAACTTAGCACTCTTGTACCTATACAATGCCAAAACTAAAATTAATATAATATGAAGATGAAAAAAATTATGGTAGCTATTACTGTTATAGCCATCATAGCAGGCTCGTTTGGAGTAATGCAGTTCTTGGTAAAGACAAAACCAGAGAGCTCTAAGAGCCCAAATCGCAAAACAATTCTAGGAGTTAAAACTATGGCAGCAAACCCCAGCGACTACTCAGTTGAGATGCACTACCCAGCTAGAGTAACTCCTCGTCAGGTGGTATCGCTTAATTCAGAGGTGAGTGGCCGCATTATTGCTGGCGAAATTGACCTAAAGATTGGTTCAAGGTTCAAAAAAGGCGATGTTATAGTTAAAATATTTAATGACGACGTAGTAGCTAGCCTAATGGCACAAAAGAGCCAATTTTTGAATATTATTTCTAAATCACTACCCGATATTAATATCGATTTCCCCGACCAGTATGACAAATGGTATAACTTTTTTACCAATATAGATATTGCTAAACCACTACCTGCTCTACCATCTATTGATAGCAACAAAGAAAAGGTGTATATATCGTCAAAAGAGATTCTAACATCATACTATAATATTCTTAACAAAGAGATTATCTTGTCTCGTTACGACATTGTAGCGCCATTCAATGGTATCTTTACTGCGGTGAGTAAAGAGGTGGGATCGACAACTGCTACCCATGCCGAAATAGCAAAGATTACCTCAACCGATAATCTCGAATTAGTTGTGGGTGTATCGCTTGAGGATGCACAAAAGCTATCTATTGGCACAAGAGTAGAGGTACGCTGCGAAGAGAACGAGCACTACACGGGTAGAATCGAGCGTATCGCAGCCTTTGTCGACAATACAACACAAAGGGTGAATGTATATGTCTCTTTGTTTGAGCCGGGCATGGATATAATCGAGGGTCAGCTACTATCGGTAACAATGCCATCGGTAGAGCTAGATGATGTAGTAGAAATATCGAGAGAGGCTATCGTTGGCGATACTATGCTGTATGTTGTAAAAGATGACAAACTAAACTCTCGCAAAGTTAGTGTTGTATCACTCACCAACTCGCTAGCATATGTAACGGGTATAAACATGGGCGACACAATTGTTAACGAGTCGCTAGTTGCCCCATACGAAGGGATGAGTGTTAAAAAACTTGATATGCAGGGAGAGCCTGTGAATAGTCAAAAATAGAGGTTAAGAAAATGAAGAAATTACTAACACTCTTTGTAAAATACCCATTCTACGGAAAGGTGTTTATATTCATACTACTTGCCGCAGGTATATTCTCGATGCTAAATATGAACAAGGCATCGTTCCCTGTGGTTGAGTCACGCATCATTAACGTAAGGGTAACATACCAAGGTGCTACGCCTAAAGAGATGGAAGAGGGGGTTGTCTCTCTGCTAGAGAATTCGGTGCGTGGTATTGTTGGAATAAAGGAGCACAGCTCTGTGTCGCAAGAGAACTCGGCATCGCTCACCATCACCATTAAAAACGGCTATGATGTCGACCGTGTACTGTACGATGTAAAAAACGCTATTGATGCAATCTCGAACTTTCCGCAGGGAGCCGAACGACCCGTGGTTTCAAAATCGAGAACCACTACTCTAGCAATGTTTCTATCGCTCACCTCAAAGGATGGCGATATAATTAATTTGCGTAACGAAGCTGTAAGAATTGAGGACGACCTCATGGCATCGGGCATAGTCTCTCAAATAGAGCAAACGGGACTCCCAGCTCGCCTAGAGATGTCTATCGAGGTAGATGACTATGAGCTACAACGCCATGGCATTACACACGATATGGTGAGATCTGCCATTGCCTCATATAATGTCGATGTATATGGTGGTCTTATCAAGAGCCCTACCGAACAGATAAAAATTAATATCCGCAACCGTAGTGTAAAGGAGAAGGATATTGAGAATATTGTTGTGTTTTCGGCAGCCAATGGTACACAGGTGAGGGTAAAAGATGTTGCCAAGGTAGATTTTCGCTTTGAGGACGTACCAAGAAGTAGCTATCGTGATGGCAACCGAAATGTTATGCTACGTATCTCGAACCTAAAGGAAGAAGACCTTGCAGAGACTAGCGAATACATAAACAAATATATAGACGAATATAATGCCACAAATGACAATATGCGTCTATCTGTGCTGCGTGCTTTCCTCGAAATTTTGGATGGTCAGCTAGGTATTCTATACTCTAATGGTATTCAGGGTGTATTGCTTGTTATCTTGAGCCTTTCGCTATTCCTCAATTTTAGAATTTCGCTGTGGGTAGCATGGGGTATTCCTGCCTCTTTCTTGGGTATGTTTGTGGTGGCTTCGCTTGCGGGCATTAGCCTTAACCTCATTTCGCTCTTTGGTATGATTCTTATCATTGGTATCTTGGTAGATGATGGTATAGTTATTGGAGAGAATATCTTTACCTACTCAGAGCAGGGCTATTCGCCTCGCGAGGCAGCTATCAGAGGAACAATGGACGTACTTCCTGCCGTGATAGTTTCGGTTTTGACTACCATTGTGGCATTTATGCCTCTTTTCTTTATTGAGGGTAGCCTAGAGATGATGTATGAGATGGCATTTGTGGTTGTCTTTTGTCTGGTATTCTCGGTGATTGAGGGTATGTTTGTTCTGCCGGGTCACCTAGCCTCAAAGAAGGTACTAAACCATAGCACAAAAAAATCGTGGTACTCACGTGTGCGTGGTGTATTTGACCGTGGTATGACTTACTGCTGTAATCGCATATACCTACCATACCTAAAATGGTCGCTCGACAAAAAGGTGGTGGTAGTTGCAATTGTTTCGGCAATGATGATTATAACAGCAGGTCTATACATGGGTGGTAGACTACGATTCACATTCTTCCCACCTAGTAACGAAGATAACTTCTCAATTGATGTAGCACTCAAGCCCGGCACAAGCACCGAAGCGGTACTTGATGTACTGTGGGATATCGAGGGGCAAATTGCATTGGTTGATTCGATGCTAGCAGAAAAGTATAACGAACCACTATTCATTGAGTCATATAGCGTACAAACAGGTACAGCATTCTCGGGTAACGAGAGTGGTGAGCATGCTGGTACCATTCGCCTATTCTTGCGTAGGCTCGATGAGAGTGATGTTAGTTCAGACATTATAAAGAAAGCCGTTGCCGACCAAATCAAAGGTGTGCCAAATGCATATAAGTTCTCTATTGGTGCTAGCAACCGTTTTGGAGCACCCGTTTCGCTCAGCCTATTTAGCCGTGATAACGAAACACTCACAAACGCAAGCCGTGACCTACAAGCCGAGCTAAACAAGCTAACTGCGCTATATAATGTAATGGATAATAACCAGCTAGGTACTCGTGAGGTACACCTCAAACTAAAGCCCCTAGCCTACTCACTAGACCTTACGCCACAAATGATTATGACTCAAGTGCGTGCGGCGTTCTTTGGAACACTTGCACAACGCATACAGGAGGGTCGTAACGAGATATGGTTCTATGTTCGCTACCCCGAGTCTGGTAGCAAGGATATTGGCGATTTAGAGCACTTGATGATTCGCTCACATGAGGGCGAATATCCGCTATACCAGCTATGCGAACTAGATATTGCTCGTGGAGTAACCAAGATCAACCACTTTAATGGCCGCAAAGAGATACGTGTCGAAGCATTTATGCTCGATCCAAAAGAGTCGATTCTGCCTATTCAAGAGGAGATTAATAACAATATCATGCCCGATATTCTTGCCAAATACCCCGCTCTTAGCTATATGCACCAAGGGCAGGTAAAAGACACACAAGAGAATATGGGTAATGTAACTGTAATGTTCTCGGTTGCATTTATTGTGATGATGCTTATACTCATTATCTACTTTAGATCATTTGTTCAAGGATTCCTAATTATGTCAATGGTACCAATATCGTTTATGGCGGCAATTTGGGGACACCTAATCGAGGGTGTAATTCTTTCGATGATGAGTATGTGGGGTATGGTTGCCCTATCGGGTACAATCATCAACAACGCAGTGGTCTTTATGTCGAGGTATAATAGCCTACTGACTCGTGGCATGAGCGTATATGAGGCAATTGTCGAGACTGGACGTTCTCGTTTTCGCCCAGTAGTGCTAACATCTATCACAACAATTGCAGGTCTCTACCCTCTTATTAAGGAGACAAGTAGCGATGCTGCATTTGTGCGCCCAATGGCAATTTCGCTTGGCTATGGTATTTTGATTGGTACTACATTTATCTTGGCTCTATTCCCTGCCATTATTAAGCTAAGCAATATCTTTATGATGCAGCTAGCCAAAATAATGGGCAAGAAAGATGTTACGCCAGAGAGCGTTGAGAGTGCAGTGCAAGACGCCAACATCGAGCGCCTAAGCCTACTAGAGGAGCAAGAGGCTGCCAAGGCAAATATAGATATAACCGAAAATTAAGAGTATATGAAATTCAAATATTTATTAGCACTAGTGCTTTCTATCCCCACGCTACTTGCAGCACAGGAGCGGCTAACGCTCGAGGATGCTATTCGCATGGGTATGCAAAACAATTATGGTGTAGAGATTAGCCAAATCTCTACACATATCGCCCAAGAGACCAACACTTGGGGAATGGCAGGTGCTCTGCCTAGCATTTCGCTATCGGGTACACTTAGCACTCAGTATGACACATCAACCGAGGCATCCACTTCGCCTGCTCAGCTATCGGCAAACCTTAACTGGACACTATTCAGCGGTTTTGCTGTAAAGGCAAACAAGGCAATGTTCAATAACCGTGAACAGCGAGCACAAGGCAACGAGATGCTATATCTCGAAAACTTGGTGCACTCTATCATCAATTCATACTATTATGTTAGGTTGCAACGAGAACTTCTTGATGTTACCTCTAGCCTAGTGTCAATATCAAAAGATCGTTACGAGCAAACCAAAGTAGCCTCGTCTATTGGCTCGGGTGGTAAGTATGAGCAGATTCTTGCACAAAATAGTTACCTTACCGACCAAAGTAGCTATTTGCGCCAAGAGAACCTATATCGTGAGTCGGTGCATAACCTAAACCTGCTACTATCTTGCGACCCACAAACACAGTGGATCTTTGACGATAGTATCGATATTCCTAGTGCTATGTATGGCTACGATGAGATGGTTACAAAGATGTTATCAAACAACAAAACCCTAAAGAACCAATACATAGACCTAAAGTCTCGTGATATTGAGATAGACCAAAAGCTTGCAGCCCTATACCCTTCTATTGGGCTTGTGGCATCTGTGGCAGGGGGCGACAATTCGCTAGCTCACAACACATCCAAGGGATATATTCGCCCACAGGTAGGTGTTTCGTTAAGCTATAATCTTTTTAATGGTGGGCGCAATCGCACAAACATTAGCATAGCCAAAATTACCAAAGAGATGGAGGAGGTAGAGACCTCACAAATGGAGCTAGAGCTTACCAAAGAGTTAGCCACTCAGCTAGATGGTTACGATGTATATCGCAATATTGTAGAGCTACAAAACCAGCAACTACAAGTAGCTACTACTCTGCTTAATTTATCACAAGAGCGATACCGTAATGGTACTATCAATTCGTTTAGCTTTAGAGAGGTGCAGCTATCATACCTGCGTAGTGCTAGCGACCGCCTTAACTCTATATATAATTTGGTTGTGGCTAATAGCCAATTGCTAAGATTAACAGGGGGTATTTTGACACAGTAATGTGCTATATATGCTTTATTTTATACCACAAGAGGGTGCTGCGAGTTAAATCGAGGCACCCTCTTGTGGTATAGGTTTGGGATTTGCAATTTGGAAAATTATTAGATTTCATTTATCTTTGGAACTTTAGTATTTTTTTGAACCCAAATCTTAGCATATGATAAAAAACACTAAGCTAATCGCAATGTTTTTTGCGATACTATTAATATCGTCTTGCAGCAAAAGTAAAAGCTATTACATCTCTGATTTTGGGGTTAATGCAAACTCGGGCGAGAATGTATCTCACGCTGTCGCTAAGGCTATAGAGACCATAAAAAAGGAGACCTCTAAGGGGCATGACATTACTTTGCACTTTGCTCCGGGGCGATATGATTTTATGCACGAGGGGGCTAGCTCTCGCAACTACTATATCTCAAACCACGATCAAACGCAATCAAAAATTGTTGGTATGGCTATCGATAGCATTGATAACCTAACCATCGAGGGCGATGGTGCCCAGTTTGTATATCACGGTAGAATGTTGCCTGTGGCTATTACGCATAGCAAGAATTTCACAATGCGCAATATATCTATTGACTTTGAAAATCCACATATCTCGCAAATCAAGATTATAGAGAACGACACCACAGCTGGTTACATAACCTACGAGGTTGAGCCATGGGTGAAATACCGTCTCGATGATGGTAGGTTGGTAGTTTATGGTGATGGCTGGGAGCATACACCTAGTTCGGCAATTGCCTTTGAGGGCGATACCAGACACATAGTCTACCGCACCAGCGATTTGGCAATTGTGGTTGACAACCTAAGCGAGATAGCTCCACGCACCATTAAAGCAAAATGGGACAACAAAAGCCTAGTCGAGGGCACAAGGCTTGCTCTACGTGGTTACTTTAGACCCACTCCCGGAATATTCCTACACAAAAACGTTAATACCTCTTTGCAAGAGGTTACAGTGCACTATGCCGAGGGTATGGGTTTGCTAGCACAGCTATGCGAAAATGTTACGCTAGATGGCTTTGATGTAGCACTAAAGGGAGAAAACGACCCTCGCTACTTTACAACGCAGGCAGATGCTACACACTTTTCGGGTTGCAAGGGCGTTATCGACTCTCGTGGAGGACTATACGAGGCTATGATGGACGATGCCATTAACGTACACGGAACCTATCTAAAAATAAAAGACATAATATCAGACAAAAAAGTCACGGCTCAATATATGCATAATCAGTCGTGGGGCTTTGATTGGGGCTTTGTGGGCGATAGTGTACAGTTTGTGCAATCGGCTACAATGGAGCTAGTTGGCACAACAAACTCTGTAGCGGCAATTAGGGCACTAGATAGCGAATCGGCTCACGGGGCAAAGCTATTCGAGATTGAGTTTACCCAGCCCATCAATGGCAAGATTAACAGCATGGAGGGTTTTGGTATCGAAAATCTTACGTGGTCGCCTAGCGTTGTTTTTGCCGATAATATTATTCGAAATAATCGTGCACGAGGCACACTATTTAGTACACCCAAAGACGTTTTAGTTGAGAATAATTTGTTTGACCACACATCGGGGTGCGCCATACTACTATGTGGCGACTGTAACGGATGGTATGAAACAGGGGCTTGCCGCAATGTGGTAATCAAAGGCAATAGGTTTATTGGCTCGCTCACCAATATGTTTCAGTTTACAAATGCCATTATATCAATTTACCCCGAAATTCCAAACCTAAAGGAGCAAAAAAGCTACTTTCATGGTGGAGAGCAAGGGGGAATTGTAATTGAGAATAACTACTTCGAAACATTTGACCAGCCAATTCTATATGCAAAGTCTGTGGACGGGCTAATATTCAAAGGCAACAAAATTGTAACTACTAACGAGTATGAGCCATTCCACTGGAATAGCAACCGTTTCTTGTTTGAGCGAGTAATAAACTACACTGTCACGGATAACGAGTTTGATGGTGGTTTTAACCAAGAAACCGATATAAAAATAGCACACTAAATTAACACATATGAAAATTAAAAACCTTTTATGCCCTATAGTTGGGGTTCTTTCAGCTTGCGGCGTATATGCACAACAAAAACCACACATTATCCTTATTATGAGCGACCAGCACCGAGCCGATGCTATTGGTTGTTCGGGTAACGAGACGATATATACTCCAAATATCGATGCTCTTGCCAAAGAGGGTAATCTATTTAGTAGTGCATACTCGTCGGTACCATCAAGCACCCCTGCACGTGCAGCTCTACTAACGGGTATGTCTACATGGGGGCACGGTATGCTTGGTTATGGCAAGCAAGCCGAGCGCTATGAGTATGAGATGCCACGTATGATGTCTGAGCTAGGATATAATACTTTGGGTATAGGTAAAATGCACTGGAGTCCACAAAGCAATTTACGAGGATTTGATGTAATGCTTTTAGACGAGAGTGGCCGTCGAGAGACTCCAAACTTTATAAGCGATTACCACAAGTGGTTTGCTATTAATGCCGCAGGTCTTAACCCAGACTCTACTGGTATTGGCTGGAACGATCACGGTGCTTCGGTGTATGCACTCGATGAGAACCTGCACCCAACATATTGGACAGGACAGTCGGCACGTAGCGCCATTGCTAGCTACGAGAGCGATGAGCCTTTGTTCTTGAAAGTTTCGTTTGCTCGCCCACATAGCCCATATGACCCACCACAAAGGGTTTATGATATGGTAAAGAAAAACATGAAGAGCCCACTAGAGCCAGTAGTTGGCGACTGGGTGAGCGAGCAGCACAAAACACCTGCTGATCCAAATGCAAATCTTGAAGCCGCAGTTGGTAACTTTGGTGTAGACTATGCTGTTAACTCAAGGCTACACTACAATGCCGCCATCACCTTTATCGACGAGCAGGTGGGAGCTATTGTAGATGAGCTAAAGGCAAAAGGAATGTACGATAACTCGCTAATTCTATTTATTTCGGATCATGGCGATATGATGGGCGATCATCACCTATGGCGCAAGACCTATGCCTATGAGGGATCGGCTAAAATTCCGTTTGTAGTTAAGCTACCATCGTGGTATAAGAGCAGCGTTAGCGAGGGCAAAAACATCGAATACCCTATCGAGCTACGTGATATTCTACCTACATTCATCGACATTGCAGGAGGAGAGCAACCACAAAAAATGGATGGTTCATCGCTGCTAGAGATATATGACAACAAAAAGCCTGAGTGGCGCAAATACATTGACCTAGAGCACGCTACGTGCTATTTTGACAATAACTACTGGTGTGCCCTGACCGATGGCAAGATAAAGTATATTCGCTTTATACCAACGGGCCAAGAGCAACTGTTCGACCTTGTGAGCGACCCGGGCGAGATAAACGATCTGAGTGGCGATAAAAAGCATCAAGATATGCTAGAGAGCATGAGAGCTGCAATGGTTGAGCACCTAAGCCCACGAGGCGACAAGTGGGTTAAGGATGGAGAGATTGTTGTTCGCAAGCAAGCAATCACATATGGAGATAATTTCCCAAAAAAGAATAATTAATCATACTACTTTCACTATGACAAACAAAAAATTAATAGCTTCGACGCCAATGCTACTAATGGCATCAGCTCTTTGTGCACAAGAGAGCGCACAAGAACCTATGAACATTCTGTACATAATGAGTGATGACCACTCATTTCAAACCATTAGTGCATATAACGGCAAATTGCTAGATACTCCAAACATCGATCGTCTAGCACAAGATGGTGTGCTATTTGCCAATAGTTTTGTGGCAAATAGTATTAGTGGCCCTTCGAGAGCATGTCTATTCACCGGAAAGCACAGCCACGCAAACGGCTTTTTAGATAACACATCTAGCGTTTTTGATGGCTCACAACAAACAATGCCAAAAATACTACAAAAGGCAGGTTATACAACTGCCGTTATTGGTAAGTGGCACCTAAACTCAGACCCTACAGGTTTTGATCATAGCGATATATTAATAGGACAAGGCATATACTATAATGCTCCATTCATTCTCAACGGTGTGCAAACCAAAACTCACGGCTATGCTACCGAGGTTACCACCGACAAGGGTATCGAATGGCTAGAGAATGGGCGAGACAAAAACAAGCCGTTCTGTTTGTTCCTACACCACAAAGCACCACACCGCACATGGATGCCAGATTTGCAAGACCTAGACCTGTTTAGCGACCGTGAATTTGAGCTACCAGAGACTTTTTGGGATGAGTACGAGGGTCGTACTGCTGCCCAAAAACAAGAGATGAGCATCTTTAAGGATATGGACCTAGTGTATGATCTAAAGCTAGCCGACAAAGAGAACGAGATTCGTAGCCCGCTCGAAAATCATGGCCGTAGAATGTATGATAGCATGACTCCAGAGCAAAGAGCCGAATGGGATGCACACTACGACCCCATTATCGAAGAGTTCAAAAAGGCTGGGCTTGAGGGTAAAGAGCTAGCTAAGTGGAAGTATCAGCAATATATGAGAGACTATCTAAGCACTGTTGTTTCGCTAGATAGAAATATTGGTCGTGTGCTAGACTACCTAAAAGAGACTGGGCTAGACAAAAACACACTTGTGGTTTATACATCGGACCAAGGTTTCTATATGGGCGAGCATGGCTGGTTCGACAAGCGATTCATATATGAGGAGTCGTTCCGCACACCGCTACTTGTGCGCTACCCGGGTGGTAAGCAAGGCGTAGTTAAGGAGTTTGTACAAAACATCGACCACGCCCCTACTATTCTATCGGCAGCTGGTATAGAGGTACCTAGCGATATTCACGGTGAATCATACCTTCCTTTACTAAAGGGCGAAAAGGTAAAGAACTGGCGTGATGCAATCTACTATCACTTCTATGAGTACCCAGCCGAGCACATGGTAATGAGACACTACGGTGTAAGAGACGATCGCTACAAGCTAGTACACTTTTATAGCGAAGGTGGCCAGTGGGAGCTATATGACCTAAAGCGTGACCCTAGCGAGCTTAACAATATTTATGGCAAGAAGGGAAGCGAAAAGATTACAGCCATGATGATGGAGAAGCTTATTGCACTACAAAAAGAGTATAACGACACTGCGGCTTTGGAGTTTAACAAGAAATAGATTCTTTTAGAGCTTATACAAACCAAAAAGAGGCTGTCTCGAATTAATTCGAAGCAGCCTCTTTTGTGAGAAATTTGTA
>CAYJIL010000066.1:0-12913 GCA_964370235.1 uncultured Rikenellaceae bacterium
AAAAAAAAGCGATCAACATTACTGTTAATCGCTTTGGTGGGAGCAAAGGGAGTCGAACCCCTGACCCTCTGCTTGTAAGGCAGATGCTCTAAACCAACTGAGCTATGCTCCCTCAATTGCAATGCAAAGGTAGCGCAAATTTTTTAACTTGCAAATTTTTGAGTGATAATTTTTGCAATTTTTTTTCGCTTCTTTGCTAAGCTATTGATTTTGAGTTATAGGTTGCGGATCTTTTTTTCCCACTCCCATGAACTCTTTAGTGTTTGTTCGATGCTATTTTGTGCTTTCCATCCCAAAACTTCGTTTGCAAGAGTTGTGTCTGCCCACACCTTTTCTACATCACCACTACGGCGAGGTGCAATTTTGTGATTCACCTTGACACCGTTCACGCTCTCGAAACCATTAATAAGCTCTAGTACCGAAACCGGAACACCAGTGCCAATATTAAATATCTCGTAATTCTTTTCAGCCTTCTTTTCAATTAATCGAGAAATTGCAGCTACGTGTGCTTTTGCAAGGTCTACTACATCAATATAGTCTCTTAGTGCCGAACCATCGGGTGTGTTGTAATCGTCTCCAAAAACACTAAGCACCTCTCTAACTCCAGCAGCTGTTTGTGTAATGAATGGTACAAGGTTGTTAGGTACTCCTTTTGGAAGTTCGCCAATTAGTGCCGACTCGTGCGCACCTATTGGGTTAAAGTAACGTAGTGCAATAGCTCTAATTCCGCCAGCTGTTGCTACTGTTACGTCCTCTAGTATATCCTCGCCAATTTGCTTTGTGCTACCATAAGGCGATGTAGCTTTTTGGCGTGGTGTAGCCTCAGTTGCAGGAAGCTCTTCGGGCTGTCCATATACGGTTGCCGACGATGAGAACACAACGTTCTGTACTCCTGCCTCACCCATAAGGTCTAGTAGGCACACTAGCGAATCAAGATTATTGCGGTAGTATTTTAGTGGTTGCTCGACAGATTCGCCCACTGCTTTAAATGCTGCAAAGTGAATTACTGCATCGATACTATACCTTTTAAACAAAGGCGCAAACTGCTCTCTGTTTGTACAGTCTACTTGGCAGAACTCTACCTTTGTGCCTGTGATTGTCTCGATGCCTTCGATCGAAGATATAGATGAGTTAGAAAGATCATCTGCAATTACTACGTTGTAACCTGCTTGAATAAGCTCCACGGCAGTGTGTGAACCAATATATCCTGCACCACCAGTGACAAGTACTGTCTTGTTCATATCGTTTTATTTTAAGTTTATTTTGTGTGTTAGCTTACAAATATAAGATAAAAAAATGTGAGGTTGCTACTTTGTGCTCAAAATGTTTTTTTGTCATAAATAATTCATAATAATTTGTGATAATAAAAATTATTCTTACCTTTGCACCCATTCAAGATGTAGGAATCTCTTGTGTGAGCTTAGGTATCCGCAATATTCCGCATATAATTTAATAGTTAAAGCTATCATGGAAAATTTAATTAAAATTGCCAGCGCGTCTATGAACGTGAAGGTAGACCACCCAGAGTTTAAGAGTGGTGATACTATCACAGTAACAATCAAAATTCGCGAGGGTAACAAAGAGCGTTATCAGAACTTTCGTGGTGTTGTAATCCAGAGAAGAGGCGAGGGTCTTACACAGACTTTCACAATCCGTAAAATCTCTGACAACATCGGTGTAGAGAGAATCTTCCCAATTAACTCTCCAACTATCGAGTCTATCGAGGTTAACAAGCGTGGTGTTGTACGTCGTGCACGTATCTTCTACTACCGTGAACTTAAAGGTAAGAAGGCTCGTATCAAAGAGAGAAAGAGAATTTCTACAAAATAGATATTTCAACCGCCTACCTAGGTGGGCGGTAACTATGGGAGCATAGCTCAGTTGGTTTAGAGCATCTGCCTTACAAGCAGAGGGTCAGGGGTTCGACTCCCTTTGCTCCCACAAAAAAAAGACGATAAACATTGTGTTTGTCGTCTTTTTTTTGGCTGTAACGTCAATTATTTCAAAAATATACCTAATATCTTCCAAAAATTGTGTAATGATTTTTTATTAACTACCTTTGTGAAGTTATTGTGCCAAATTTTGCTTTGGCTTATGCGCTACCCTCTTTTTGTGAGAGGGGGCGATTTGGTGCATTTTATCATATGATACATTTAGTTCACATACAATGAATAAAGAGGTAGTTATACACCTATCAGAAAAATATATAAATATAGCTCTACTAGAGGATGGTCTCTTGATGGAACTTATTAAGGAGGAAGTTACTGGCGGTTTTTCTGTCGGCGATATCTTCATGGGCAAAGTGCGCAAGACCATGACTGGTCTTAACGCTGCTTTTGTCTCGATTGGTCACGAGAAGGATGCATTTTTGCACTACCAAGATTTGGGAGCTAACTACAAATCGCTACAAAAGCTAACCGATTCTCTGCAAAAGAAAAAGAATATCGATTTTCAGACAATGCGCAAAGGTGAGCCTACGGCTAAAGATGGTAAGATAAACACTGTCTTGAACCCGGGTCAAAGCATTATGGTGCAAATCATCAAAGAATCAATCTCGACAAAAGGCCCACGTCTAAGCTCCGAAATATCGCTTACGGGTCGCCATGTTGTAATGATGCCTTTTGGTAGCAAAATTTCGGTTTCTCAAAAAATACGCTCTGCCGAAGAGCGCAAGCGTCTAAAGGCAATTGTAGCCGAAGTGTTACCACCAAATTTTAGCGTTATAATTCGTACTGCAGCGCGTGACAAGAGCGAGGCCGAGATACGTGCCGATATTGAGTCGCTTGTTAAAAAGTGGGACGATGTCATGGCTCGCACTCGTGGTGCTAATGTTCCATCGCTACTAATTAGCGAGCAGAGTCGTGCAAAAACCATCTTCCGAGATTTGTTGAACGACTCGTTTAGCAATATTTGGGTAGATAATCCTGCAATTATGCAGGAGGTAAAGGAGTATATTGGTCAAATATATCCCGACAAAGAGCGTATTGTTAAACAATATAAAGGTACAGTCCCCATCTTCGATAATTTTGATATTACTCGACAGATTAAAGGACAGTTTGGTAAGTTAGTGCCATTCCAGCGCAAATCATACATGATTATTGAGCACACCGAGGCTCTTCATGTTATAGATATAAATTCGGGTCCTAGAGTACGTAATGCCGAGAGTCAAGAGGCTATTGCGCTCGAAGTCAACCTTAACGCAGTGCCACACATCGCTCGCCAATTGAGATTGAGAGATATGGGAGGTATTATCGTAATCGACTTTATCGACTTTAGAAAAGGCGAAAATAAAGAAAAGCTACTTCAGGCAATGAAAGAGGCGATGGCACAAGATCGTGCACGTCACACTATCTTGCCACTCACCAAGTTTGGCCTTATGCAGATCACTCGTCAGAGGGTGCGACCGCTAGCCAAAATTGAGAGCATGGAGCAATGCCCTACTTGTAGAGGCACGGGCGAAATAACACCAGCAATTTTGTTTGATAGCGAAATCGAACAACAAATCGAGCACTTTGTTACCGAGCAAGAGTGTCGCTACATTAAGGTAGAGCTACACCCCTACCTAGCTGCATTCTTTACTCGTGGTATTATATCGCACAGGCTAAAAATGATGTTCAAATATCGTTGTTACATAAAGATTGTGCCAAACGAGTCGATGGGCTTTGTAAATGCTAGATATTTTGATTCTAGCGGCTCTGAGCTATGTTCGCACTCTTTGTTTGATAACGAAATAGACATCGATCAATACCAAGAGATAGACACCTCAGAACTTTAGACAAATTTGAGATGGGAGAGAATCCATTAATAGGGCTATTCTCGCAATCTGCCCCACAGCAGGCACTTGCCAAGAGCACGAGTCGAGAGCTTTCGATAAGAGGGCTTGTCGGCTCTTCGTTGGCGGTTGCTATTGCTACCCACTTTAGTAAAAAGGGTGGTTACCAGCTAGTTATTAGCGAGAGTGCACAGCAGTGCGCATACCTTTATAACGATATTGCCAACCTAATAGGCGAAAAGGGAGTATTTATGCTCCCATCGGCATATAAAAAATCTATACTTTTTGGAACGTTAGACGAGTCGGCGCAAGTACAGCGCACGGCTCTTTTGGCATATCTAGGTGCAGCCAATCAAGGCGCTATTATATGCACCTACCCCGAGGCATTGATAGAGTCGCTTGCCACAATGAGCGATTTATCTAGTGGCTCAATCTCAATTAGCGTTGGCGAAAAGTTATCTACCAAATTTTTGCAAGACACACTACACGAATATGGTTTTACAAAGGTAGATTTTGTGCATCGCCCGGGGCAGTATGCCCTGCGAGGAAGTATTGTAGATATATTTTCCTACTCAAATAACCATCCATATCGAGTCGACATGTTCTCCGATGAGGTTGACTCAATTCGTATTTTTGATATTAACTCTCAGCTCTCGGTTCAAAAACTAGAGCGCATAGACATTGTCGCATCGCTAGACGAGGGTAGGGCAGTGGGTGTTTCTATTATCGAGTTGCTTTTATCTGCCTCACAAGAGTCTACTTTGTGGACTAAGGGGATGGATCAAATTATCGAGAGAATAAAAGCACTTCGAGTTAAGCTAATAAAAGCTGTAAACGAAGACCAGACAAAACGTCAATTGCTCGATAGTACTGTTGGGCTAAAAGACATAGAGGAATCGGCATCGAAAATGCGACGTTTCTCTTTGCAAGAGGAGCTAGCTGCCGAGGTTATAACCTTTGGGACTACACCGCAGCCAGCATTTAATAAAAACTTTGAGTTGCTGTGTGCCAACTTGGCAGAAAATAGCCTTGCTGGCATCAAGAATTATATAATTACCGAAAACAAGGCACAAATCGAGAGGCTCGAGAATATCTTTAGCTCGATAGGCGAGGGGCAAATATACTTTGAGAATCTTTCGACAACACTACATCAAGGCTTTATTAGCCAAGATATTAAGTGTGCACTATATACCGATCACCAAATTTTTGAGCGTCACCATCGCTACTCTAGTCGCAACGAACTACCCAAGAGTGCGGCTATAACTATTGCCGAACTAGAGGCATTGCGCCCGGGCGACTATGTTGTTCACATCGATCATGGTGTGGGTAAGTATGGTGGTTTGATGAAATCTCGTGAGGGCGACAAAGTGCACGATGTAGTAAAGATTGTCTATCTTAACGATGATATACTACTTGTAAATGTGCACTCACTGCACAAAATATCAAAGTATCGAGACAAGGACGATATGCCCCCTAAGCTAAATCGCTTGGGTTCTCCGTCGTGGAATAAGCTAAAGAACAATGCCAAGAGCAAGATCAAAGATATTGCGGCAGACCTTATAAAATTATATGCCGAGCGCAAATCACAGAGTGGCTTTGCATTCTCGCCCGATAGCTATTTGCAAACCGAGCTAGAGGCATCGTTTATTTATGAAGATACGCCCGACCAGCAAAAGGTAACCGAACAGGTGAAAGGTGACATGGAGCTAGCCATTCCTATGGATAGACTAGTGTGTGGAGATGTGGGCTTTGGTAAAACCGAAATTGCTATTCGTGCAGCCTTTAAGGCTGCTACCGATGGCAAACAAGTGGCGGTGTTAGTGCCTACAACGGTGCTTGCGCTACAACACTATCGCTCTTTTACTAAGCGTCTCAAAGAGTTTCCTGTTACCGTAGAGCAACTTTCGCGTGTGCGCACGGCAGGTCAAACAAAAGAGATACTTGCTCGCCTCGAAAAGGGCGAAATCGACATCTTGATTGGTACGCACAAAATTTTGGGCAAAACAGTAGTGTTCAAAGATTTGGGTATGCTCATCATCGATGAGGAGCAAAAGTTTGGTGTTTCGAGCAAAGAGAAACTTCGTCAACTTCGCCAAAATATAGACACTCTTACACTTACAGCTACTCCGATACCTCGTACTCTGCAGTTTTCGCTGCTAGGTGCACGAGATTTATCTATCATAAAAACCCCACCACCCAACCGCCAAAGTGTAGACACACAGGTTCTACCGTTTAGCGTTGGGCTTATTGCCGAGGCTATTGAGGCCGAAATGGAGCGTGGCGGTCAAACATACTTCATTCACAACCGTGTGCAGTCTATCGAGCATATGGCATCTATCATATCGTCGGTTGTACCTTCGGCACGCATTGCCATAGGTCATGGCCAAATGCCAGCCGAGAAGCTAGAGCGTGTGATGATGGACTTTATATATGGCGAGTATGATGTACTGCTTGCTACTACTATAATTGAGTCGGGAATTGATATTCCATCGGCAAATACAATCATAATTAACGATGCACAAAACTTTGGCCTTAGCGACCTACACCAGTTGCGTGGTCGTGTGGGGCGCACCAACAAAAAGGCATATTGCTATTTGTTGACTCCCGAAGAGGGGCTTTTGTCCGATGCATCGCAGCGTAGATTAACTACAATCGAAGATTTTAGCGAGCTAGGTTCGGGTTTCAATATTGCAATGCAAGATTTAGATATTAGAGGTGCAGGCAACCTTTTGGGTGGCGAGCAGAGTGGTTTTATAACCCAAATAGGCTATGAAACCTATCAGCAAATATTGCAAGAGGCGGTTATGGAGCTACGTGAGCAGATGCACGAAGAGCTAAAAGAGATCTTGCCACAGGGCGAGAGCCAAAAGCATCACTATGTTACCAGCTGCCAGCTCGATACCGATATCGAGGCATCTATCCCCGATAGTTACTGCCCAAGTGTTACCGAGAAAATTCGCCTATATAAGCGCATAAATAATGTTACTTCGCAGGACGAAATGCAGCGCTTTATGAGCGAATTAAGCGACCGTTTTGGTGTTATCCCAACACCAACGATGGAGCTTTTGCAGCTTGTCGTTCTTCGTAATATGGCAATAGAGTTGGCCTTTGAGAAGGTAATTCTCAAGAACGGATATTTAATTCTACACTTTATATCGCAACCACAAAACTCATATTACTCTAGCGAGCAGTTCCGCCGCACAATAGAGTATGTACAAACCCTAGATGGTGGCCGATTCAAGATGAAAAACAAAGATGGCAAATTCTTTATCTCGATAGCCAAAGTGCCAACATCGGCAAAGGCAAAAGAGATATTATCTAAATTTGCGACAGCAATATTGTCCTAGATTATTAGAATTGGAAGTAGATAAATGGTGCAATTTCAGACGATTTCACCTGCATTACAAGCCAAATAGCAGCAACAAGTGCTAGCCCAATCACAGCGATTGGGAGCCTTGATGCACGCTTGTAGTATGCTCTTTCCCACGATGCAGGCAAAAAATGTAGCACATAGCCTATCGCCATTAATAAAAATACTCCTTTGTACCCAGATACGATTGTTGGAATGTTGGACAGCGACAGGTCGGTGAATATTTTGTATATCATTGCTCTAGCAATATTCATGTCGGCTGCTCTAAAGAATATCCATGCAAAAGCAACTAGATGAAACGTGATAACGATTCCTAGGAGCCTGCGTGGGCGGCTCATTTGGTGACCCATGGTTTTGAATGAGCCGAAACGCTCCATAAACCATTTGTGCACCGCTAGCGATAGTCCATGAATTGCTCCCCATATAATAAATCGAACGGCAGCACCATGCCACAATCCACCCAGTAGCATGGTAATAATTAGGTTTAGATAGGTGCGAAGCCTGCCTTTTCGGTTACCACCAAGCGAAATATATAGATAATCTTTTAGCCAGCTCGATAGCGAAATATGCCATCTGCGCCAAAACTCGGTGATGGTAGCCGACTTGTATGGCGAGTTAAAGTTGTCGTTAAAATGGAATCCTAGCAACAGTGCAATACCTATTGCCATGTCTGTATAACCCGAAAAATCGCAATAAATTTGTAGTGTATATCCATATAAACCTAGCAGATTTTCGGCTCCGCTATACAAAGTTGGGTTGTCAAAAACTCTATCAACAAAGTTAAGGCTAATATAGTCAGATATGACTGCCTTTTTGAAGAGACCCGATATAATAAGCAAAAAACCCTTGGTAAACATTCGGCGTGTAACGAACACCGGGTTGTGGTATATTTGTGGAATAAAGTCACGTGCACGCACAATTGGGCCTGCTACAAGTTGGGGGAAGAACGATAGGTAAAACAGATAATCTATCCAGCGATCAACGGGTTTTATTCTCTTTCGGTATATGTCGATAACATAACTCATCGACTGAAACGTAAAAAACGACACACCAACGGGCAGGAATATATTGCTCATAGCCAGCGGATCGCCTGAGTGTAGGTTGTTAAACAGATCGATAAGTAGATTGGTATATTTAAAATAGCATAGTATCCCCAAATTGATTACCAGCGAAAGTATCACTAGCATTTTGCGCTTGAGCTTGTCGCTCATGCTGTACATAAGGTGCGAAATTGCAAAATCACTAGCCGACAAAAACAACAAAATCAAAAAATACATTCCGCTACTTTTGTAGTAGAATGCAAGCGAAAATAGCGTAACATACACTATTCTTGCTCTCAGTCGGTTTTGTAGCAGTTGGTAAAATCCTGCAAATGCAGCAAACAGAAAAAGGAACAACCCCGACGAAAAAAGCAGGGGTTGCTCCATGTTATATTTGAATAGCCCAATGAGCTTATCTAGTGTTGTTGCAATATCTAGTGGTAACATATAGGCTAGATGGGGGTAAAATTTTACTACAAAAATAAAGTGTAGCAAAGATACCATATATATCTAAGCATGCAAATATCAGCGAGCAATATATTTTATAAAATTATTATTAGTGTTTGGTAAAATTTAGGGTCGAATTAATGTGTACCATATTTGCTCTATCACACCTAAATTCGATTTTTGTGAACTCATAAATTGTACCCCGAACTTAATTTATATTTTCATTGTAACTCGATTAAGATATAGTGAATGCACATAGCTTAGTTTTTTCTTTTAATCAACATCAAAAAACTATCAACATCGGGCGAACGAAACAGGTAGCCACTGTCGAGTAGCTTTTGTGGTTTGCCACAACCTGCTGCCGTTATGAGCAGTGCTCCTTCGCCCACTATAAATTCAATTAACGATGGAGGTATTGCAATAGTTAGTAGGCTAGAGTAGTGTCTCGATAGCTTGTAGCCCAAATCTTTCATGGTGCTAGAGCTTGGTGCACACATGTTTACAGCTCCCGATATGTCTTGGTTTTCGATAATGTGAACTATTGCACCCACTACATCTTCTAGATCTATCCACGAAAAATCTTTTGTCGAGCCCACCACAAAATTAAGCCCTAGCTTTGCACCTTTTGCCATTTTGGGAAATGCTCCACCTCGTGTACTTAGTACTACACCCAATCGCAATATTGCCAATCGCACCGATTTATCTACCCTGCTAGCGGCATGCTCCCAGTCTTGGCAAATATCTGCCAAAAAACCGCTACCTCGCTCATAGCTATTGTCAAAGTGACAGCCATTAGAAGGATACACGCCCACTGCCGATGTGCTAATTAGTAGCTTTATGTTAGAGCATTTGTTAATGGCAGCCACTAGGCGGTTGGTTGTCTCTAGCCTGCTAGAGCGAATTTCTTGCTTGGCACTTTGTGTCCATAGCCTAAATATCGATGCTCCTGCAAGATTAATAACTACATGAACGCTAGATAATTCGTTAGTGAGCCTTTCGAAATTACGCTCCTCAAATAATTCTCGTTGCAAAGCAACCACCTTGTGATTGTTGTTGGTTAGCACCTCTCTTAGTCGTGTACCCACCAGCCCACTTGCACCCGTAATAGCAATTTTCATAGTATTAGGTTTTTATCTACTACCAAAGATACAAATAATATGCCTATATATAAATGTAGGAGCAGATATGATGTGTGTTAATTCGATTCAAAATTTTACAAGACACTAATAATTACCTATCTTTGTGCTTATGTTCGCCGAAATTATACTTCCGTTAGCTGCCTCGTCTAGGCTTAGCTACCACATCCCTCAGTCGCTTGAGGGGCTTGTCTCTGTTGGCTCTCTGGTGAGAGTTCCAATGGGTAAGAGCAGTGTGCAACGAGGTATCGTTGTGGATATTGGTCAAAATAGTCAAGATATAGAGAGTAGCTATCGAGATATTATTTCGGTAGAACGAAGCATGGTGGTAGATTCTTTGCAGCTAAAGATGTGGGATTGGGTGAGCCAATATTACTGCTGCTCTAGCGGATATACTATGCGTCGTTTTTTGCCAACGCCCATGTGGGGTAAGGTTGCCGATGTTGAACCGCAGCCACTTGTAGCCGATACTATCGAGCTAGTTAAGCTAAAAGCGGACAACGACGACGAACTTGCTACACTATTTGATAGCATTAAAAAATCGAAAATACAATCTCATGCGCTTTCGCAAATTGTCGAAATGGGTATAGCCAATCAAGGCTATATTACTATTCCCTTGCATAGGCTCAAAGAGTGTAATGTTAGTCGCACTACACTTCGTCAAATGCAAAAACGTGAGATTCTTGATATAGTGCTAGCGTCTAATCCTGCTATCTATTACGATGACGCTAATCTGTTAAAAAGACCATATAGCGAAGATTATACACAAGAGCTAGAGCAGATGCTAGAGCCGGGTGTGACAACGTTAATAGAGGGGTGCGCACAAAATCGTAGCCAATTACTTGTCTCTATTGTCGAAAGGCTCATGTCTGTTGACAAAGATTGCCGAGTATTAATTTTAGTGGCTGATAGTCGTGATGGCGAGGCTATTATAGATATTCTGCGTCGTGAATTACCATACCATATTATCCCCTACTTTGGCTCTATGTCAACTCAAGCACGTTCTCGTAGCTACCTAGCACTACTAGAACAGGGTGGTAAATCAATTATAGTTGGGACACGAGAGGCGGTGGGGTTGCCACTAAATTCTCTATCGGGCATAATCGTAGAAAATGAACATAGTAACGCATATAAACAAAACCATACACCTCCGCTTTTTCATGCACGTGATTCGGCAGTAATGCTAGGTCAGTTACATAGTGCAGCAGTAGTGCTTATGAGCGAAACACCATCGCTAGAGACTATGCACAATGTTGCCGAGGGTAAATATATGTTACATCAATTAGGCGTGCGCACATCGCCCAAAGTTACCATCATCGATCGCCGCTCAATAGCAAGAGACGAGAAACGAGGTGTGGGCGAAGATAGCCACACCCGATATATAAGTAATTATCTACACCAAAAAATAGTGCAAACGCTAGAGCAGGGTGAGCGTGTTTTGCTATACCATGCACGACGAGGGTTTTCGCAATATATGTTGTGTATAGAGTGTGGCGAGGTGGCTCGCTGCCCCAAGTGCAATGTTTCGCTCACATACCATAAGGCAAAAGGTGCGCTCGATTGTCACTATTGTGACTATTCAATCCCCATGCGTGGGGTTTGTCCATCGTGCCAAAGTGCAAATATAAAGCTCAAAGGTGTTGGAACCGAGAATATCGAAGAACGAGTTGCCGAGGCATTTCCTTTGGCATCGATCTGCCGCATCGATAGCGACACCAAAAAGAGTGTTACACTAGCCGATAGTGCCGATATTGTGATTGGCACACAGATGGTGCGCCCAAATAGATGGGAACACAAGTTTGCCCTTTCTGCCATTATTAATAGCGATACGCTCTTGAATATTCCCGACTTTAGGGCTACCGAGCGTGCAATGCAAACTATTGCCGATGTAAAGATGATGACTGCCGCTGGTGGCGAATTGGTGGTGCAAGGTACGCTCGATCAAACACAGTTCCCCATGATGATACGTGCCCCATATCGAGATATTTATCCATCGCAAATAACCGAGCGCAAGATTTTTGCATATCCACCCATCACCAAGATGATTGCTATTCTGCTGAGTCATAAACTACAAGACAAAGTTATTGCAGTGGGTAATTTTATTTATGGCGAATTACGCAAAGACCTAGCCTCGCGAGTATCACCGCTCGAAGCCCCGTTTGTAGAGTTTTCGTCGGGCGAATACCATCGTCATTTATTAGTAAAAATCGAACGAACTCTACCTGCAGCACGAGTAAAAGATCGCATCGAACAAGTTATCGCCTTGGCATATGGTGAGAGTAACTTTAGAGGGTTCAAGGTCTTGATAGATGTAGACCCCAAGCAAACCTAGTTGTGCTGTGTAATTTGTAAATGAAACTGTCTCAAAAACATTTTTGTCACTTCCTGAATCGCATAAATACTCACGTACTCCAGTACGCTCCGTTTTATGCTCATCACGAAGCCCCAAAACTGAATTTTGATACAAATTTCTCACAAAAGAGGCTGCTTCGAATTAATTCGAGACAGCCTCGTAGCCTATAAATTGTTATTTTATAATCTTGAACGATACTCCTATATTAAACATATTGTTGCTGGTGTCAAACTTTTCGTAGCTATTCCCTGCGGCTCTATCCTCGTCAATATCCGACGAATTTGATAATCCAAGGCTGTAAGCCGCCGATACTCTAAATCGACACAGTTCATAAAATAGCTTGAATCTAAGTCCTGAGTCAAATTTATTTAGCTTATGCACTATTACACCTCCAAGGTATCTGGCATAATTGTTTTCGTCAAGCGAAAATGCAAAATATGTACCCACAGCACCATGTAGTCCTTTGTATATTCTGGCATTAAAATCAATAGGGATTGCAACGAAATTTGAACGCTCCTCAAGATAATCTGGAGTTCCAATTTGATAGAACTGCAAACCAGCATCAACCGATAGAATATCTGTAAAGTTATAACCTGTCGTAACTTCAAAATTGTAGGTGTTAACAGATTCTGAGCTGAATGGTGATTCACCATAAGAGTTGGTAAAATTTAATCCTGCACCAACATTTATACCTCTCCATTTTTTAAGATTCTCTTGTCCATAAACTAGAGTTGTCGCCACAGTGAGCAGCGATAAAAGTAGTAGCTTTTTCATAATTATGATATTTAGTTAATA
>CAYJIL010000067.1:0-2265 GCA_964370235.1 uncultured Rikenellaceae bacterium
GTCTTTTGCAGCTCGTCTGTGCACACGGGGCAAAATACATCGATTGTGTGTAGATTGTTCATTAGGCAGTTGATCCATGGACGATATACACCTTTGGATACATAGCCACCACCCTCATAAACACCCACAGCATTTGGGTCGCCACCTTCGACAGCAGTAGGAATTGGAGTACCCTTTTCTACCATCTTGCTCCATGGTTTTGAGTCAAAATTTGTGAGAGTTGTAAGGTTTGCTTCCCATGGCTCAACACCCGGTGGGTAAAATTCGTTTGCCGATGTTCCGCCTACGTACTCATCGCCCAAGCCTGCAAACAAGTGCCCAAACTCGTGGATATATACCTTGCCCGTTTTTGTTGGATGGCCAGCCGATGATATGCCATAAAAATTATATATGCCGCCACCACCATATTTTTTTGTGTTAGATAAAATGTATATAACATCATAGGGTGCGTTACCTGCAATGTCGCACACTCTTTGAAAGTCATCTACCATTTGGTAGCGATTTTGGTCAAATGTATCGAACTTTGCACCAGTCGAACTCTTGATCCACTGTCCCTCAATTGGGATAGTAACACCCGAAGTTGGTGATGGCGCCCACACCGAACGAATATTAAACTTTGATGCTTGCTCCTTTAGTGGGCTATATCCCAGTAGCTGCGATGCGAATAGCTCGGCAGCCTTGTCGAACATGTGACGCTCTTGGTCGCTATATCCTTCGGGAATGAGCACAATGTCGACACACTGTGAAGGCTCGCCCGAATAAACCACCTCTTTTACCTCAAGAGAGTAGGGGTATCGCTCGATAAAGTGATTGTCGGGGTTGATGTCGTATGAGAATTTTTTGTGGAACTCACCTTTGCGATCACGTGTATATAATTCGATGATGGCAGCGTTTTTTGGGTAGGGAACTACCACCGATTCGCTATAACTCTTTGACGTTGTAGTTGCCTCGGGCATAACCTGCCACTCGTTGAATAACGAGCCGTGGCCACGCGAGTAGATTAGCTTGCCGCTAGCCTTGTCTAGTAGTTTGACATAGTGGTTGCCTCGCATCGAGTTATCGATAAGGTTTTTGCGGTTACCACCCCAGTAGGGCTCTTCTCTTAATCGGTTAAAGAAAATGTGCTCACTTTGGCTATTGCCTGCTCGTTGGTAGTCGAAACGAAGTGATTTGGGGTAGAAAAATTCGCTAAACTCTTGTGCACTTGCGCTTGCAAAGCACAGTACAGCCACAGTTAGGAGGAGTAATTTTTTCATAGTTTAATTATTTAGAATTTGAATTTACACAAGTAGCCATCCTAACAAAGATAATGTTTTTTTGTGGTAAAAAAGTAAAAAGTTGCGATTTGTGTGGTCTATATTTAATAAAAATAACTATCTTTGGTTGTCGAACTATGTCTGCTCTTTGGGGTTGGCATGGTTTGGTAATAGGATTGGTGTGCTAGGCATAGCACCCAGCTATCCCAAATTTATGTAAACTTAAGAAAAAATAATTTAATATGTTTGACAAGGAGATATATATCGAGCGTCGTCGACAGCTGCGAGGAAAACTAAAGAATGGAGTAATCATTCTCCCATCGGGTAGCGAAAGCCCAATGAACTATGCATCTAACACATATCGCTATCGTGCCGATAGCACATACCTATACTATTTTGGTATTCCAATGCCAGACTATGTGGGTGTTATTGACGTTGATGCCGACCATGTTTGTCTGTATGGTAATGACTACACAATGGACGATATTATATGGATGGGTGCACAACCTTCGGTTCGTGAGCAAGCCGAGAGCGTAGGTATCTCTTCGTCTTATTCGCTAAGAGAACTTTCTCGTTACATAAAAAATGCAATTGCCGAAGGTAAGCGCATTCACTTTTTGCCTCAGCACAGAGCCGAGAGCAAAATTATGCTAGAGGAGCTACTAGGTGTTAGTATTGCAGCACAGCCTAGTTATGTGTCACACGATTTGATTCGTGCGGTAGTTTCGATGCGTGAGATTAAATCAAAAATCGAGCTAGAGGAGATAAGCAAAGCATGTGATATTGCATATCAAATGTATATGAAAGCGATGGAGCTATGTCGTCCGGGTGTTAGCGAGCGAGAGATTGCGGGTGCTATGGAGGGTATATCTCTATCGAAAGGTGGCGGTGGTTCATTCCCGTTCATCGTTTCACAAAACGGGCAAACTCTACACAATCACGACCATAGCGGCATTTTGACCGAGGGTAGATTGTTATTGATGGATTCGGGTGCCGAGACTATGATGGG
>CAYJIL010000067.1:2365-6430 GCA_964370235.1 uncultured Rikenellaceae bacterium
CACGCTCTATTTATGCCGCACGGTTTGGGTCACCAGCTAGGTATGGACGTTCACGATATGGAGGGTCTAGGCGAGCAGTTTGTTGGCTATGATGTGCACCACGAGCGTAGCAGCCAGTTTGGTTTGGGTAACCTACGCATGGGTAAAAAGCTAAAAGAGGGTCATGTTATGACTGTCGAGCCGGGTATCTACTTCATTCCAGACCTAATCGCTAAGTGGGAGAGTGAGCACATTTGTGCTAGCTTTATCGACTTTGAGAAGGCTAAATCAATGATTGGTTTTGGTGGTATTCGCATCGAGCATGACATTGTGGTAACAGCAGATGGCCACAAGATTCTAGGTTCTAAGCCGCTACCATACAAGGCCGAGGATATTGAAAAGATAATGAACAAATAATCAATAATAAAGATGAAAAAATTTTTTGCAGCACTGCTTGCACTAGCCGTTTCGGTTCCTAGTGTAGTTAAGGCAGACGAGGGAATGTGGCTTCTTCCTCTAATTGAGAAGCTAAATATTAAGGATATGAAAGAGAAAGGCTTTAAGCTAGAGGCCGATGATCTTTATAACCCTAACGGTGCATCTATTATGTCGAGCGTTGCTATCTTTGGTGGCGGTTGTACAAGTGAGCTTATATCGTCACAGGGTCTACTTCTTACTAACCACCACTGTGGTTATGGTGCTATTCAAATGCACTCTTCGGTAGAGCACGATTACCTAAAGTATGGTTTTTGGGCAAAGAACAAGAGCGAAGAGATTCCTACACCGGGTCTAAAAGCTACATTTGTTCGTTCTATCGAGAATGTAACCGAGGAGGTTCTTTCGGGCGTTAAATCTTCTATGAACGAAGAGGAGCGTGCAAAGGCTATCGAGGCAGCTATCGAGAAAATGACAAAGAAATTTAAAGCAGAGGATGGCAAAAGCGTTCTTGTAAAGAGTTTCTTTGGTGGTAACGAGTACTACAAGTTTGTTATGCAGGTTTATTCAGACGTGCGTATGGTAGGTGTTCCTCCATCATCGATTGGTAAGTTTGGTGGTGATACCGACAACTGGATGTGGCCTCGCCACACTGGTGACTTTGCTATCTTCCGCATCTATGCTGACAAAGATGGCAACCCAGCCGACTACTCAGCAGATAACAAGCCTTATGAGCCTAAAAAGTGGTTTAACATCTCTCTTGATGGTGTTAAGAAAGACGACTTTGCAATGGTAATGGGTTTCCCGGGTAGCACAAAGCGTTATATGACATCTTATGAGATTGACGAAACAACGCAGCAAACAAACCCAATTAGAATTAAAGTGCGTGGTGTACGTCAAGATATTCTTATGGATGCTATGCAAGCAGACCAAAAGACTAACATTCAGTACGCTTCTAAGTATGCTCGTTCTTCGAACTACTGGAAGAACTCTATTGGTATGAACCGTGGTCTTGCAAAACTTAACGTAAAAGCTACAAAAGAGGGTATCGAGAATTCTCTAACAAAATGGATTTCGGCTGACCAGTCAAGAGCAGAGTATGCAGAGGCACTTCCGCTAATTGAAAAGGGTGTTGCTAACCGTCGTCCATTCACAAAAGTTACACAATATATTCAAGAGGCTCTACTTGCTTCGGCTGAGCTGTACACTATTGCAGGTCGTGTAGTTAAGGCTGCCGAGAATGGTGATCTAAAAGACGAAGAAAAGACAGCTGCTCTAAAGAAAAGCGTAACAAACTTCTACAAAGATTACAATGCACAACTAGATCGCAAGGTTGCTAAATCTACAATTCAGCTATTTGTTGACGATGTAGATGCATCGGCTTACCCAGAGACTATCTCTGCAATGGTAGCTACTGGTAACCTAGAGAGTGCTATCGACAAGCTATACGATGGTTCGATGTTTGCGAGCGAGGCAAAAGTTATGGCAGCAATCGATGCTGGTGACGTAGCTGCTATCGAGGCAGACCCAGCAGTGGTTGGTAACAAGAGCATTATGGCAAAATATAGAGAGTATGGTAAGAAGGCAGAGCAATTTAACGAGATGTTTGCAAAAGGACACCGTTTGTTTATTGCTGCTCTAGCTAAGCAAAACCCAACTACTCCTTACTACCCAGATGCAAACTTTACGCTACGTATGACTTATGGTCAAGTTCTTCCTTATGACCCAGCAGACGGTGTAACATACAACTACACTACTACGCTAGAGGGTATTATGCAAAAAGAAGATCCTAACAACCAATACGAGTTCCATGTTCCAGAAAAATTAAAGGAATTATACCAAAACAAAGACTTTGGTCGTTATGGAGAAGGTGACAATCTTGTTGTAAACTTTATTACTAACAACGATATCACTGGTGGTAACTCTGGTAGCCCTGTTATTAACGGTAATGGCGAGCTAATTGGTACTGCGTTTGATGGTAACTGGGAGGCTATGAGTGGCGACATCGCATTTGAGCCTGCACTTCAGCGTTGTATCGTAGTTGACATTCGCTACACTCTTTTCATTATCGAGAAGTTTGGCGGTGCTAAAAACCTAATCGACGAGATGACTATCGTAAAAAGATAGTAACATCATAAATTAAACAGTGTCGCTACCCATTAACAGCTCCCAGAGGGCTGTTGATGGGTAGTGGTGCTAGAAAAAGAAATTAAAAAATGGTATTTAACGATGGAATAATCTTGATGATCGCTATTTCGGTCATAGGATTAATTGTTCAATTCAAATTAAAAAGCGTATTCAAAAAGTACTCAAAAGTACTTGCTCCTTCGGGGCTAACGGGTCGTGAGATTGCCGAGAAGATGTTGCGTGACAACGGTATCACCGATGTGCGTGTAACAGCAGTGTCGGGTCAGCTAACAGACCACTACAACCCACAAACCAAAACTGTAAACCTAAGCGAGGGTGTTTATGCATCGAATAGTGTTTCGGCGGCAGCAGTTGCAGCACACGAGTGTGGGCACGCAATTCAACATGCTCGCAGTTATGCTCCACTAAAGATGCGTTCGGTTCTTGTGCCTGTTGTGCAGTTCTCTTCTATGTGGGCACAGTGGATAATTCTTGCAGGAATATTTACGATTAGCTCTTTCCCTCAGCTATTCTGGGCGGGTATTGCTATGTTTGCTATGATGGTTGTGTTTAGTGTTGTGACACTTCCGGTAGAGTATGACGCATCACGTCGTGCGCTAGCGTGGCTATCGTCTACGGGCATGGTCGACAAACAAACCTACCCACAAGCAAAAGAGGCTCTTTCGTGGGCTGCCAATACATATTTGGTTGCTGCCCTTTCGGCAATTGCAACGCTAATCTACTATCTGGGCTTTGCTCGTAATAGTGAATAATGGCTGGTTTATATATTCATATACCTTTTTGTCGCAAGATATGTAACTATTGCGACTTTTATCATAGTGCATCGCTTGGTTTAAGCGATGCACTTTTTGGCTCTTTATTGCTAGAAATCGAGGCTCGAGGGGGCGAAATAGATGGTAGTGAAATAGAGACCATATACATTGGAGGAGGTACTCCGTCTATACTCTCTATTGAGCAGCTCTCACAGCTTATCGCTAAAGTAAATAGCGTGTGGAGTATTGGTACTCTCAAAGAGTTTACGCTCGAGGCAAACCCCGAAGATCTTAACCGAGACTATCTCGCTGGGCTCAAAGAGCTAGGTATTTCGAGATTGAGCATAGGGATACAGAGCCTAAATGACGATACATTGCAGTTTATGAATCGTTCACACACAGCTAGCGAGGCAATAGAGGCAGTGCAAAGAGCACAGAGTGTCGGGTTTGATAATATATCGCTCGATTTAATATTTGGTGTTCCTACACAAAGTATCGAGGAGCTAGAGCGTGGAGTAAAAGAGATAATTGCTTTGGGTGCTCCACATTTGTCGGCATACCACCTCACCATCGACAGCGGTAGTATTTTGTATAAACAAATGCAGCGTGGTCGATTTACCCAAATCGAAGACCAAGAGAGTCAACGACAATATCAGCTGGTCGAAAAGTTATTAACTCAGGCAGGTTATTGCCACTACGAGGTGTCGAATTATGCAAAGCAAGGGCATAAGGCTATTCACAATAGCAACTA
>CAYJIL010000067.1:6530-12873 GCA_964370235.1 uncultured Rikenellaceae bacterium
GCGTGCTGCACCTTTTATCTCTTCTAGCAAGTTGCACTACCACAAAGAGCATTTATACATAGAGACAAGTCAATTTTTAATATCCGATTATATTATTAGTGAACTATTTGAGGTCTAGCTATAAATGTATATCTTTGCAAAAATTGATAGATTAGGATAAATTTCGTTATTTGACAACCATATGTTTAAAAAATTTCTACCACACATCATAGCCGTTGTGCTTTTTACTGTTATCTCTGCGCTATATTTTGCGCCTCAGTTCGAGGGATTGGCAGTGCGAATGGGTGATGATATTCAAGCTAAAGGTATGGCGACTGGTATCGCCGAGCACCAAGAAAAGTATGACGAGCACCCACAGTGGGCACCAAATATGTTTTCGGGAATGCCTGCATACCTCATCGACATGAACTATGATGGAAGGTACGTTAAAAACATATCGGAATATCTATACATTATAGGCACTCCTGCTGCATATTACGTCTTGTTAATGGCAGGTTTTTACCTAATGCTGCTTATGATGGGCATTGCCCCACGGCTTGCTATTCCCCTCTCTATTGCCTATGGCCTTTCATCCTATTTTGTTATAATATACGAGGCTGGGCACATTACTAAGCTAATGGCACTCTGCTATGTAGCACCTTTGATGGGTTCTATCTACTATGCATATCGCAAAAATATTTGGCTAGGGGCATCTCTTGCTGGTTTGTTTGCATCTGTCGAAATTAGCTGTTCGCACCCACAAATTACATACTACTTTTTGTTTGCAATAGTTGGGCTTATTATCACAATGGCATATACGCTTGCAAAAGAGGGTGCTGTTGCTCGTTTCTATAAAGCAACGGCAGTGTTGGCAGTAGCAGCAGTTTTGGCTGTTGGCTCTAACATTGTTCAGTTATACTATATTGCAGACTATGCAAAGGACAGTATTCGTAGTGCTAGTGAACTAACTGTTGCCGACGATAATCGTGATAACCACACATCGGGTCTCGACAAAGACTATGCTACGGCATGGAGCTATGGCAAGATGGAGACATTCAACCTATTCATCCCAAATCTTATGGGTGGTAGTTCGGCAGGTGGCTTTAGCGAAGATGGTGCAGTGGCCGATGCTTTGGGTTCGCAGCGTCAGTACGCTACTATGCTACCGGGGTATTGGGGGCCGCAGCCTATGACCTCGGGTCCAGTGTATGTTGGAGCAGTTGTGTGCTTTTTATTTGTGTTGGGTATATTCCTTGTGAGTGGTGCTGTTAGATGGTGGCTATTGGGAGTTACTCTACTTGCCTTTATACTTGCTTGGGGTCGCAACTTTATGTGGCTTACCGATTTTATGCTCGATTACTTCCCAATGTACAATAAGTTTAGAACAGTGTCGATGATACTTGTTTTGGCACAATGGACAATGCCTTTGTTGGGTGCTTTGGCTCTAAAGCGAATTTGGAATAACGAAGTAGGCAAAGAAGATGTACTAAAAGCTCTAAAGAACTCGGTTTTTGTAGCAGGTGGTATTGCGCTATTCTTTGTGTTGTTTGGTGGTTCTCTGTTTGGCTTTAGTGGCGATAGTGATATGCGAATGGGCTTGCCCGACCAAATCATTAGCGCAATGGCTCAGGAGCGTGCAGATATGCTAAGTGCCGATGCACTTCGTTCGCTTATATTTGTTGTATTAACGGCTGCTAGCATATATTTGTGGTCGACACAAAAGATAAAAGAGACTCTATTTGTTATCATCCTTTCGGCTTTGGTGTTGGCAGATATGGTTCCTGTCGATAAACGCTATTTAGATAATGACGACTTTGTATCTGTTAAAAAAGCGCAATCGGTGCAACCTAGCGAGGCCGACAAAATGATAATGGCAGACCCCGACCCCAACTACCGTGTTGCTAACTTCTCGGTGGGTACGTTCGAGGATGCAACAACATCATACTTCCATAAATCGGTGGGTGGTTACCATGCCGCTAAAATGCGTAGATACCAAGACCTAATCGAGGGTTACCTCTCAAAGATGGATATGGATATCTATAATATGCTTAACACAAAATACTTTATTGTTCCCTCAGAGGATGGAGTGCCAACTCCACAGCTCAATCCCGATGCCCTTGGCAATGCGTGGTTTGTTGACGAGGTAACAATAGTAGATAATGCCGACCAAGAGTATATGGCTTTGGGCGATATTAACCCTCGCACTACGGCTCTTGTCGATAAACGCTTTGCTAGCGCACTAGAACCTCTAGAGGGCAAGTATAGCCAAGCGCACGACTCGCTGTCTACGATTGTGCTTACAGACTACAAGATTAATAGACTTACATACAAAACATCGAGCAATCAGGCACGTTTGGCAATCTTTTCAGAGGTATTCACCTCTAAAGGATGGAGCGTAACAATCGATGGTAAAGAGGCACAACAGCTAAGAGCCGACTATTTGCTAAGAGGTGTAGTAGTGCCCGAGGGCGAGCACGAGGTGGTATTTAGCTTTAAAGCGCCACACTACAACGCTCTAAAGGCTACTACGGCGGCTAGCTCGCTATTGCTACTACTAGGTGCTATGGGTGCAATTTTTGTTAATATTAAGCGAAGAAAAAATGGCAAACTCTAGGGTTCGTACAGCATACTTTGTCTCAACTATGAGTGTTGCGCTTGTGTTGTTTTTGGTGGGTTCGATTGCTTATGTGATTATGAACATCGAGAAAGCGGCAAGCGACCTCATCGAGCAAGTACACATATCGGCAATTCTCGAAGATGATCTTAGCACGGGAGCTATCGACTCGCTTCGTAACCAAGTTGCCACGCTCGAGGGCGTGCGTGATGTTGCCTACACTACCAAAGAACAGGCGGCCGAAGAGTTTAAAACCTTTATTGGTAGCGACTTTACGCTCATTGTAGACGAGAACCCTCTACCTGCTTCGTTAGAGATTGCCTTTAACGAGAGTGTCGACGAGGCTAGTATTATGGCATCGGTGGTTGATAAACTAGAGGGCATGAATGGCATTTCGCAAGTGCTTGCCCAAGAGAATGTAATTGCACAGGTGCTAGAGAATATATATCGCTTTAAGCTAATAATGTTTGCCTTTGGAGGGTGTTTGCTGTTAGTGTCTATAATCTTAATACGTAACACGATACGCATTGCAATTCTTTCAAAAAGGTTTATAATAAAAACAATGACATTAGTGGGTGCTACCGACTCGTTTATTCGCCGCCCATTTGTGCGTAGTGCTTTTTATCAAGGGGTTGCAGCGGCTATGATTGCCATATGTGCATTGGGTGCAATTGTCGTAGCCCTCAAGCGTAGCCTGCCCGAAGTAGAGCTAATTATTGACGACTGGCAGCGTATAGCCATGCTCCTTGGCGGAATGCTTGCACTAGGGGTGCTTTTGTGTGTTGTGTCAACAATAATGTCGGTAAACAAGTTTATAAGACTAGATAATAATAATCTATACATATATTAATTTCGATTATGAATAATGATGAGAAAATGCCACTAAGTGGGCGCAACTATGTTATGATGGCCATTGGCTTGGTGGTAATAATCATAGGGTTTATGTTAATGTCGGGTGGTGCTAGCGACGACCCAGCGGTTTTTAACCAAGAGATGTTTAGCTTTCGTCGCATAACGCTAGCTCCAATCGTGGTATTGGCTGGCTTTGGTTTTGAGGTATATGCCATTTTGTGGCGAGATAAAAATAAAAAATAGAAATTATGACAGTTTTTGAAGCACTTTTACTAGGTTTAATTCAAGGCTTAACAGAGTTTTTGCCTGTTAGTAGTAGTGGACACTTGGTGCTAGGTAAGTTACTTTTAGGTGTTGAGGTAAACAATGTAACTTTTGAGATTTTGGTTCATGCGGCTACTGTTCTTGCAACTATAACCGTGTTCTACAAATATATTTGGGAGGTTATCAAGGGGTCTTTAACATTTAAGTATAACCCACAGAGCGAGTATCTTCTAAAAATATTCCTATCTATGGCTCCAGTTATGGTGGTTGGTTTGTTCTTTAAAGATCAGGTTGAGGCACTATTTGGCGAGGGTGGTTTGCTAGTTGGTTGTATGCTACTAGTGACAGCTTTGTTGCTTTACTTCTCGTCTCGTAGTAAGGATCAAGGCCGTGACATTAGCTATCGTGATGCTTTTATAATTGGTATTGCACAAGCGTTTGCGGTTATTCCGGGTATTTCTCGTAGTGGTGCAACTATCTCTACTGGTCTTATGCTAGGTAATAGCCGTAGCAATATGGCACAGTTTTCGTTCCTTATGGTCTTGATTCCTATTTTGGGTCAAGCATTTCTAGAGCTAGTGGGTGGTGGTTTCACACCAGCTAAATCGGGTATTCCTACTGCATCGCTTGTTGCTGGTTTCTTGGCAGCTTATATTTCGGGTGTTGCGGCATGCCGTGCTATGATTGAGCTTGTAAAGCGTGGCGGCCTTAAGTGGTTTGCGCTATACTGTTTGATTGCTGGTCTTGTGACAATTATCGTAGAGTTAACATAATAGATGGATAGTAAAATAGAGATTGAATCAACAAAGGCCGATTTTGAGAGAGGCTTTGTAATTCCGATAGATAAGCCTTATCGTTGGACATCATTCGATGTTGTAAGAAAGATAAAAGGCAAATTAAGAGCACTGGGTTTTAAGAAAATCAAAATTGGTCATGCAGGTACGCTAGACCCTCTAGCTACTGGCGTTTTGCTAGTGTGTGTGGGCAAGGCTACCAAGAGTGTCGATGCTTTGCAGAGCCAGCGCAAAGAGTACATTGCCGAAATAGCACTAGGGGCTACTACTCCTTGCTATGATCTCGAAAAGGAGATCGATGAGCGTTACCCTTTTGAGCATATTACTCAGCAAATGGTGCTCGATGCATTCAAAGATTTTATGGGCGAGATAGAGCAGGTTCCGCCCATCTTTTCGGCTAAAATGATTGATGGCAAGCGTGCATACGAGTATGCTCGTAGTGGCGAGAGTGTCGAAATGCGTAGTTCGATAGTAACTATATATGATCTAGAGCTGCTAGAGTTTTCGCCAAGTAGCATAACTGTTCGCATGGAGTGTAGCAAAGGTACTTATGTACGCTCATTTGCTCGTGACATTGCGCTAAAGCTAGGCAGTGGCGGCCACTTGACAGGCCTGCGCCGTACTCGAAGCGGCCAGTTTTTGGCATCTGAATGCCTAAATATGGATCAAATAGATAATTTTTTGGGTCTGAGTGAAACAAATTAAATAAGTGTGCGTATTAATATTAATATGCTGCACTTTGTGCTTGCATCCTAAAGGAGGTTAAAATCTAAAACATTATTATAATGAAATTATCTCAGTATAAGTATAATTTCTCTATGGAACTTCTGGCTAAACATCCAGCAGAAAATAGAGATGAGTCTCGTCTAATGGTTATCGATCGCAAGAGCGGAAAGATTGAGCATAAGATCTTTAAAGATGTAATCAACTACTTTAAAGAGAAAGATGTAATGATCTTTAACGACACCAAGGTATTCCCTGCTCGTCTATACGGTAACAAAGAAAAGACTGGAGCCGAAATTGAGATCTTTTTGCTTCGTGAGCTTAATCGTGAGCAAAGGTTGTGGGATGTTTTGGTAGATCCTGCACGTAAAATACGTATCGGAAATAAACTATACTTTGGCGATGACGATCTTTTAATTGCCGAAGTAATTGACAATACTACATCACGTGGTCGTACACTTCGTTTCTTGTTCGATGGCGACCATGAGGAGTTTAAGGCAGCGCTATACTCTTTGGGTGAGACTCCACTTCCAAAGTGGATTCGCAAAGAGGTAGAGCCCGAAGATGCCGAGCGTTACCAAACAATTTTTGCTTGTAACGAGGGTGCAGTTGCTGCCCCAACGGCAGGTATGCACTTTAGCCGTCACCTTATGAAAAGGCTCGATATTAAGGGTGTATCTAAGTCGTTTATTACTCTTCATGTTGGTTTGGGTAACTTTAGAAGTATCGATGTCGAAGACCTAACAAAACACAAAACAGATTCGGAGCAAATCTTCATTAGCCAAGATGCTGCCGATGCTGTTAACAAAGCAAGAGAGAATGGTAGCCGCATTTGTGCAGTTGGTACAACCGTAATGCGTACTATCGAAAGTAGCGTAACAACACAAGGTATGCTAAAGCCATACGAAGGGTGGACAAACAAGTTTATCTTGCCTCCATACAACTTTAGCGTTGCCGATAGTATGATTACAAATTTTCATGTTCCATACTCTACACAGTTTATTATGGTTTCGGCTTTTGGTGGTCACGACCTAATCGTTGATGCCTATAACGAAGCTGTAAAAGAGGGTTACAGGTTTGGTACATATGGTGATGCAATGCTTATTCTATAAAATTG
>CAYJIL010000068.1:0-12811 GCA_964370235.1 uncultured Rikenellaceae bacterium
ATAGTATTAACTTAAAATTTAAATTATGAAAAAGAAAAGATTGATGATCTTTGGTCTAGCGATTTTGTCGCTATCATTAACAGCTTTGCTTTTTACAAGTTCAAAAGTTGAAACTGCATCGGGTACGCTGCTTGCTAATATGGAAGCAATTGCAGGTATCTATGTTTCAGATCCTGGTTTCGGCGGCGGTGGCGGCAGTACAGGTGGAGGTGTATCTTCACAAACTTGCTATAGTCATGTATATGTGTACGGTGATCCTGCATGTGATTGGTATTTTGAAGACCCACATCCTGAATTGAGATGGGATTGTCCAGGTTCTGCAACAACGTGGGGTATTCAGTGTGGTGATTGTTATACGGCAGGAATAATAGGTGGCACAAAAAGCTATTGTCGCTAACTGCTAGAATCACAGATAGTTTAAGTATGATTATGTGCTTAATGGGCATAATGCCTTAAACCATAAACTAACAAGAGGGTATCCCAAGTGTGTTTGGGAGCCCTCTATTTAACCGATTGACAATATATGAATAAACTATTAACCCTATTGTCAGTATTGCTCCTATGTCTATATAGTTGCAATGTTGAACCGCCAGAGAGTGTCGTTACATCATTTCAGTACAATGGCGATACCCTAAAATCAAAAAAAGTAGTAGATAGCGAAGTGGGGTATTTAAACCCTCTAAACTTAGCTTGTGTGAACAACGATTACCTCGTAGTTTATAATTACAGACCCGATACACTATTTGACTTGTATAGCTTGCCAGATATGAAGTTTGTGAACAGATATGGAGTAATTGGGCGAGGCCCAAAAGATTTTCACATGGTAGACGCATCGATGTTTAACCCTGTGGATGGTGGTTTTCAAACCTATTCGGTATTTAGGGGAGATATGCTAAATGTAACTGTTGACAAGCGAGGTGTAAACATAAAAGATCGTACCCCCATGCCCATTGAGATGATTATGTCGGCTAGATGCAATCAATTCTCGCCCGATAAATATTTTTATAAATCGGATAATAACGAGGTAGAGTTTTATGTGTATGATACCCAAAATAACGAAATAACTTCGGGCCCCGATTTCCCCACATATTGGGCTAATGGGGGGCTAGATCCATCACAATATTTTCTTGCATTTATGGCAATGCCTGTGATGAAACCAAGTGGCGATAGGCTTGCGTTGTTCTATCAATACTATAAAAGGCTAAGAATCTATGACAACGATATGAACCTTGTAACAAATATTAATTTACAAACCAAGCCTTACGAGGTAAAATATAACGTAACAACCGGTATGCCACAAACCAGCTACTACTCCTACCCACAAACGACCCAAGATGCCATATATGTGTTGTGTACAAGTAGCCTTAAACCATACCGAACCGAGCTACAAGTTTGGGGCTGGGATGGAGCACCACTAGCGACATACCCTCTCGATCAACCATGTAAATATATGGCAATATCTGAGAAACATGGTAAGATATATTGTATTGATGTACGTAATAATATTGTTGAGTATGAGATGCCAAAACTTTCTTAAATATTTTGTGATAGTAATATCGCTATTTGCACTATGGAGTTGTAAAGATAACAACTCTAAACTAACTAGCGGAGCCAAGGAGATTCACGGAACAATCATGAAACTACCTCAACTACCCGAGGCAGTGCGTAATAATAACCACTCATCAACGGTTGTGGTGTATATCGATTCTGAGGGGTGTACACCTTGCAAGCTAAAAAGCATATACCAGTGGAAGAGGCTAAAAGCCGAGCAAGATAAGCTATATGCGCAAGATTCGGTTATATCGAATATGGTATTTATTACCGAACCAAAAGAACAACTAGAGGAAGCAAAAAAGGTTGTCGAAACCTTTTACTACGATGCTAACGTTGTGTATGATACAACGGGTTACTTTAGTGCAAACAATAAACTACCCAGCGATGCAAGGCTTCATGTTTTTTTGTTAGATAAAGATAACGAGGTGGTGTTAGTGGGCTCGCCACTTTTGGGTGTTGATATGATGAAGCTATATACCACACAAATAAGTAGGCTACATAAAGCTAGTCGTAATTAACTGTAATATGAAAAAGCTTTTACAGATATTTACTTGCTTGCTGTTATCGGTAATTATACTTCGAGTAGCTTATCTGTTGAGCAGAGTTTATGTGTTTGATACTTTTACTATTCCGTCCTCGTCGATGGAGCCAACGCTCTTGCCCGGCGATCGCATCTATGTAAACAAGCTACTTATGGGAGCTAGAATATACGACGATATTGATTCTGTATTTTCAAAACGCCCCATAATTCACCGAAGTATTGGTACTAGAGATGTAGAGGTAGATGATATTATAGCATTTAACTTTCCCTATGCCGATAGCTGGCTTGAGATGGGCTATAACGTCAAAAGCGTATTTTGCAAAAGATGCATAGGCGTACCTGGCGATAGTATAAGGGTGTGTGGTGGTAGGTTCATTAACTCGTCGGTAGATGGTGTGGTTGGTAATCATAAATCGCAAGAGTTGCTTGCGTCTGTAAAATCACTAGAGAGTAGTGTTAGTTTCCCATATTCTTTGGATTGGACACTTCGTGACATGGGGCCCATCTACCTGCCCCGCAAAGGAGACTCTATTGCAATAGACTCGGTAAACTACCTCTTATATCGCCACTTGATAGAGTATGAAAGTGCCAAAAAACTACTCTACAAAGCAGGTAGAGTGTGGTTGGCAGATGATAACATAACACACTACCACTTCAAAGATAACTACTACTTTGTTGTGGGAGATAATATTGTAGGCTCATCCGACTCTAGGGTGTGGGGGCTATTGCCCCAAAAATTTATTGTGGGCATTGTTACAAGAGTAATCTATTCAAAGAGTCAAAAAACTAATAGATTTAGATATGATAGGTTATTTAAAAATATCTATGACCAATAAAAAAACAGCCACTAGGGTGGTTGCTCAACTTGTAATGCTGCTTGTTGTTGGGCTAACTAGTTTGCATAGTCTATACCATATTTATGGCATGAATATATATGTAAATAGCTTGCTGTGCTATCTATATTTGGCGATATTGGTTGGTTTGTCGGTGTACTATATATTTAGGCAGTGGCGTATCACAATAACATATATAGATGTTGTTGTAGCGGTGTACTTGTTATATATACTCCTTAATTCGTTGTATACATATGGCTCGATAGGTTTGTTATACCAGTATTTGCTAATACCTTGTGGTTATATAATATTTAGGCTGCTGTTTTCGCTAAATACAGCTTTGTGCTTACTCTCTTTTAAGCGTGCGATAATTATATCGGGTGCTCTACAAGCTATGTATGGAGTGTTTCAGCTACTAACACAACGGGATCAGCCCGGTTTTATGATATGTGGAACAATATACAATTCGGGGCCCTATGCTTTGTGGCTGGTAATCTCCTACACCTATTCTTTGTATGCTATTGTCTTTGACAAGAATAGAATCACACGCCGTTTATCTTTGGCTACCATATTCTTGGTGCTAGTTATACTGCCTGCCACATATAGTCGCACATCGCTTGTTATTCTCTTTGTAATCTCATGCGCTATTGCAATGCTAGATAACCGCATGAGAGCAAAGTTACTATCCTATAAAAAATACCTAGGAGTGGCGCTTGCTGCCCTTGCGATAATAGCAGTAGCTTTGTTTTATATAAAGAAAGAGTCGGCACTAGGGCGCTTGTTCTTGTGGGAGATTGGCTTTAAAACATATCTCGAAGCACCTTTGCTGGGTAGTGGAATAGATAGCTATAACAGTGTAGCGAGCCGAGTACAGATAGATTATTTTAAGAATAACCCACAGTTATCTAACAGTAACATTTTTTATGCAGACATACCCAATTCGCCGTTTAATGAATATCTATTGGTGCTATCGGAACAGGGTATTATTGGTCTTGTACTGTTTTTGATGTTGATGGTTGCTGCGATTTATATATTACGAGCCAAAGGAAAGAGAGGGTGGGATAGTGCACTAGTTATTATAGCGCTTATGTTGTATGCCTTTACGTCCTATACATTACAGATGGCAATATTTCAAACATTGCTAGTAGTAACAATTGTTGTAGCTGCTTGCTTTGGCAAACCGCTTGCCTTGCCACGATATACCACGCCATTGCTAATTGTTTTGTTGTGGTATATGCTCATTACATCTATAAATACTTTTGACATTAAACCACATCACCAATTACAGCGAGTATATCGAGGTAGCCAAGTAGTCGTGAGTGATATGAATCTAAAAATACTAAGATCTATCGAAACCGAGCTAGCACATAGTAGCAGATATAATTATGCCCTTTCGTTTATACTCAACAGAAACGGGCACTACCAAGAGAGCCTAGACGTTATTAACACAAGGCTTGCTAACGAGCAATCGCCAATGCTATATATACTAAAAGCACGCAACTATCAGTCGTTGGGCGATAGCCTTGCCACCCAACAAAACCTACTTAATGCCTACTACCTAGTTCCATCGAGGTTTTACCCCCTTCATGTCCTAAAGCAGTATTATTTCGATGCCAATGAGTACCAAAAATGTAGAGACGTGTGTGATAGAATAGTGGCTATGCCCGAAAAGGTACGTAACTACAATTCACAGCTAATAAAAAGGCAAGCAGATAGTACACTAATACTTTTAAATAGTTTATGATGAAAAGTAGTTATGATTTAAAATATCTTTTGATAGTAGTAATGTTGGCCATTGTGTGTTCGTGTGATAGTGCTTTAGATGATGCACTAGAGAGCTCGGGCAATAACAGAGCCGAGCTTGAGAGTGTAATTACACATTACAAAGGCGACAAGCAAAAACAGAGAGCTGCAAAGTATTTGATCGAAAACATGATAGGCAAGAAATGGGCGTATAATAGCGATACTACACTCATTGCTCAAGTTTTAGATGTTGCTGCCACAACTCTAGATAGTAGTGGCTGGAGCCCTACTAATTCGTCGCTTATAAAAGCGCTGCAACCATACAACATCGATTATAACAAGAGCGTCTTTTTATTAGACTTAGAGAATATATCGTCGCAATACCTAATATCGAACATAGATCAAGCCTTTGAGCAGTGGAACCAAGTCCCATGGAGTAGCCGTTATAGCTTTTCACAATTTTGTGACTATGTGCTACCATATAGGGTAGCTAGCGAAGGTTTGGTAAACTGGCGAAGTATGGCACTAGAGCGAAATATTTTGCAAGATGCTACACTTGGTGACGATATGTTCGATATTGCCGTTTATATGTATGACTACTACACGATAGTATATAATTATGGTATGTCAAAGCTAGGCTATTCTATGGATCTTGGGCAAATAAACCATGTGCAAAAAGGCAATTGTGGGCATATTGCATCGGGTGTGTCATTCTATCTTTCGGCATATGGTATTCCCAATGCCGTAGATTGCATTCCTGCATGGGCTAACCGATCGTCTGATCACATTTGGAATGCTGTAATATATCCCGATGGCTCGTCACGTGCAACGACCATTCACCCCATAGGCATAAACGAAATTTACTACAAAATATCAAAAATATATCGCAAGAGTTTTCGTAATATCACCAATGAGCTCACCAATGTTACACCTAGTGATATTCCACCATTTTTTAGAGATAATAATTTGGTAGATGTTACTAGTAAATATAATATACACCTGTCCGATGTTGAGGTGAGTAAGCTAAATAAGTTTGACACAGAGATAGTTTATCTTAACACCTTTAATAACTATCAATGGGTGCCCGTAGCCTATGCCCAAAAGAGAGGCAGCAAGGCACATTTTAGAGATATGGGGAATGGCTCTCCCGTGCTAGGTGTCGAGAATAAACAAATAGTGTATGTTAACCAAGGCGATGGTGTTGTATATCTGCCTACCTACTATAAGAATGGGCAAAGCGTTGTTGCTGCAAGCCCATTTATACTAGACTCTAAGGGTAATGCCACTCAGCTACAAGGCGATAAGAGCAAGCCTATTAGTATCGAACTAGATCGCAAATACCCCAAAAACCCCGAATTTGACTATGCCGAACGGCGAATCAAGGGCGGGCATATTGTGGCTAGCGAGAGCAGCGGTTTTGAATATTGCGATACGCTTGCTACCATTTCAAACGTAGCAACACATCATAGTTTCGATGTAGAGAGTAGCAAAAAATATCGATACATAAAATTCGTTCCTAGTAATATGGCTAGCGATACGGTTGGTATTCAAATAGCCGAAATATCTTGTTATGGCATAGACGATCGCCCAATTTGTACTAAACCCATATACGCAGAGGCTTTGCACCTTTTCGATGGCGATAAATTAACCTTTTATTGGAAACCATGCAGTGATAGCCACCATAAGATGAGCGGAGTTTTTGACAATAGCCAAACGATTACAAAAATAGAGATTAGTGCAATGAACGACGATAACGATATTGTTATTGGGCAGGACTATGAGCTATATTATTGGGACAGTGGCTGGAGATTAATCGATCAAGTGAGAGCAACTAGCAATAAACTACACTTTGATAATATACCCCAAGGCGCTTTGTTATACATAAAAAATATTACAAAGGGTGTAGAGCAACGTATATTCACCTATGAAAATGGGAAGCAAATTTGGTGGTAGGGGTTATCCAAATTATATCCCAAGTGAGGCTATTTCGAGTTTTCGAGATAGCCTCACTCTATTAGATATTAATAAAAAATAGTTAAAAACACCACTCATAATACCTAAATGTTAAATATAATTTAATATATTTGTGTGCTAGAATAGGAGCGAATTATACTGCAAAAAGTGTAAAAGAACTTCATTCTATGACACGAGAATCAAATATTGTAATAAAACATAACCCAAACATTATACCCAGTGAGACGCATTATACTATCATCTATACTACTATTTGTGTGTACTGTATTGTCGGCACAGCCAGCAGCAGATACCATAAAAATTATTAGCTATAACATTTGGAACGGCTTTGAATGGGGTAAAGACAAAGAGCGTGAAGCAAAATTTGTAGAGTTCATTAAGAACGAAGATCCAAATATATTAGCCCTGCAAGAGCTATGTGGTTTTACCCAGCAAAAACTAGAGGAGATCGCAAAAAAATGGGGGCATAACTATGCCATTATTCACAAAGAGGAGGGTTATCCAGTTGGTATAACCTCTAAAGAACCAATAGAGCTGGTAAAAAAACTTACCCAAAATTGTGGTCACGGAATGTTGCATGTCAAAACCTATGACTACAACTTAGTGGTAACACACCTAAACCCCTTTGATAGTAAAAAACGACTTGTCGAAGCCACTACCATTAGCGATTACATGGAGCAAAACAACCTTGCAACAAATACGCTGCTAATGGGCGATTTGAATGCACATTCACCATTTGATGCAACAATTTTGGAGCGACACAATAATAATATTACTCAACGCCGAAAAAGCGAAAACTTACAAAATGGGCGATTCGATTACTCTGTAATTTCAAAGTTTATGTCATATCCACTAATTGATATATGCCAAAAGTATGTGCCAGAAGGCTATCGTGAAACATTCCCAACTCTTGTATTTTCGGCCAAAGACATGGCAATACATAATAGAGATGTAGAGCGTATAGATTATATTATGGTAACTCCCGACATCGAAAATAGAGTAGTTAATGCCTATATCTCGAACCGAGGTGCAGCCGACTACCTATCGGACCATTATCCCGTATTTGTAGAATTAATAAAATAAACGAGAATGAAAACTATCAACATTTTTTTGAGCATCTTGGTGTGCTCGGTACTATTTAGTTGTGCACAGCCTAGTGCAAAGCAATCGCCAAAACAGCTAAAGGTTATGGCGTGGAATATTTGGCATGCAGGCCATAGCGAGGCATATCCCAAGGTGGGGTGTGAGGGAACGCTAGGCATACTCAAAAAGAGCGATGCCGATGTAATTCTTATGATTGAGACCTATGGTTCGTCGGCCGAGGTAGCCGACCATTTGGGGTATTACCACCGCCTGATATCTAGCAATTTGAGCGTATATAGCCGCTACCCAATTACCAAAACATTCACATTCCCCGATTCTATCTCTACATTCAACTTTGGTGGCGTAGAAATAGATATGGATGGCAAGAAAGTGCGCTTATTCGATACTTGGTTACACTATCTTCCAGACACTCGCCTAGTACCTACAGACAAGAGCGAAGCCGAAATTCTGGCATGGGATGACGCAGGCAGCCGTGACGATGAGATGCGCAAGATTATTAATGTAATTAAGCCCTATTTGGCTCAAAGCGATAGTATTCCTGTAATTATGGGTGGCGACTTTAATAGCCATTCGCACCTAGACTGGACAGAGGCTACAAAAGATATGTATAATCATGGTGGAGCAGTTGTAGACTGGACAGTTTCTAAAATTATGGAAAATGCAGGCTTTATTGATAGCTACCGAGAAATACATCCCGACCCAACCAAAGACCTTGGTGTTACGTGGATGCACCCAGTAGAGGAGAATACCGAGATAAGAATCGACTATGTCTACTACACCGGAAAAACCATAAAGGCAACAGGTAGCGAATACTACAACAAGAACCTAGGCGAGACTCTAAACCTTTATGGCGAAGACTTTTTCTATGCCTCAGATCATGGTTTAGTATTAACAACATTTGAAATAGAGTAAACTGCTATGAGATCTATTATATTACAACTTATACTTTTGTGTGGGTTTAGTGGCTATTGTCTAGCCTCTGGGTCAAACATCGAGAATATAACAGTGCAAAAAGGTAATATCTACTACCACATCAAAGGGCTTGAGAAACCTTTTAAGGTGGTGTTTATTTCGGACTCTCACATTACTATCGAAGATGAGAGAGGAAAACCCTATTACTCTTTTGCCAAGAGAATGGGCGGTAGTGCCGTTGAACCCCAAAACTATGGTAAGAGCAACGGACGAGATAAGACACTTGTTGCCTCGCTAGATAAGGCAAGCGAAAATGGTGCCGAGCTAGTGATACTAGCAGGAGACATTATTAACTTCCCTTCTCCTGCATCGGTAGAGCTAATTCTTGATATTATGAATCGCTACCAAATGCCGTGGGTATTTACTGCAGGTAATCACGATTGGCACTACGAAGGCGAAGCGGGTACTTCGTCTGAGCTAAGAGACAAATGGACTAAGAAAAGTCTAGTGCCGCTATACCAAGATCAAAACCCAATGTTTAACTCTCAAATTTTGAATGGTATAAACTTTGTAACTATCGATAACTCTACCTTTGAGATAAGCAAAGAGCAATTGGCATTCTTTAAAGAGCAAACAAAACGCAAATACCCCATCGTGCTAGCTATGCACATACCACTTTATTTGCCTGGCCACGAAGATAGCACCGGTGACTATGGTTGTGCAAACCCAAACTGGAAAGCGGCTAACGACAAGTATTATAAACTAGAAAAACGACTACCTTGGGCCGAGAATGGGCACACCAAAACCACGTTTGAGTTTAAAGATTTGGTATTTGGTAGCTCAAAGGTGATTGGAGTATTTGCAGGACACACCCACAGCGAAAAGATCGATTTTTATAACGGTAAACCACAGTTTGTGGCAGGGAATAATTTTAACGGAAACGACATTACAATACATTTTGTTCCATTTGAGTAGGTGATTGTGCATATGTAGTATATCTAGCCGCTGGCCTAGAGTAATTACATGAACCAAGAGTGCAATAATAGGGTATCCCGATTTAATTCGAGATACCCTATTGTTGTTTTACAGCATAAAACACATACACAATGAAACCCCTCGCCATAGTAGCATCATAACAAAAAATATAGAGCCATACATGAGCGGAATGAGATATAATGCACGATTTGCTCGTTGGGTAAACAACGTTGTATTAAGATTATAAATCACCCTAGTGCTTAGCCAAATTCCTGCCACTATTGCTGTAATGGTAACTATCGAAATTGCGATATTAGCCTCAAGAGGTAGCTTTGCGATTACAATTTTGTGATCTATAATCTTTTGTGCTGTCTCCATTCCGCCTATATCGTTTGGCAAGTACTTGTAGTAGCCCAGTCGTGAGCTCGACTTTAGGATTGCCTTGGTAAAGTGTGCAGCTGCTACAATGGGGATGAAGCTAAGCGAGTAGTGTGTAAGGTACTCTTTTATTTTGAGTTTTGAACCTAGTATCTTTGCAACTGTGTATGGTAAACTCCAAAACACTAGAGGCAAAATCATAAATATAACCACACCATGTGCCACTCTATTTATGTGTGTTGCACCAATATTCAGCGGTGTGGTGAACACTGCCGAAATGTTATTTAGAATTTGCTTTGTGACTTCCCATTCTGTCCACACTTCTGATATAACAAAGCCCGAAAGAATTACCAAAAACGCTACTTCTGACCACCTAATAGCTTTGCCCGACAGTAACTCCGAACCAAACACTACACGCTTGTAGGTGGGGTTTGGGCGTAGTGCACTAGGGCTTTTTGTCTGGTATTTAGCACAACTACGCACACAGCCACCACACAAAATACAGCTTGAATTACTACTGTTTTTTGCGGGGTATATGCCAACACCGCAACTCTTTGTAATGGTGTTGTAGGTGTAGCGTTTGTCTATGCACGATTTGTCTTTGCAGCTTGCACAAGTAGATGGTTCTTTTGTTCTTAACCCAAATATTGATAGTTTTGAGTATAATCCTAGTAGCAATCCTATTGGGCATACCGACTTACAAAACGTGTTTTTCTTATACACTAGCCCTATGACAACCGAAACAAGTGCTATCGCAATCAAGTATAACGACATGTAGCTGGGGTTGCGATGAATGGCAAAGGCTTGTATGCCAACAAGCAGAACAATCATATAGAATATGCTAATTATCCAGCCCGAGCCAACAAATTTGTTTGGCCGCCGTTTTAGTCCTATCTTGGCACATAGCGATGTAATTAGCTCCATTGGGCACACCATACACCACACCCTGCCCAGCACTATTGCCCCCACAACTATTGCAGGCCACCAAAGCGACCAAACCACCAAATTACCAAGGTTGGTGTTTCGTAGCTCTACCAAAAAACTACTGTCACTCGATGTAGCCCCCATGCCGCTCCACAGCAATATAGCAAAGATTGCGAGTGTCATTATTTTGAGCACAAGGGCTAGGTATCTATATCTTAATATTACATTTATTATTCTTGTCATATTACGTTAGATTAGCCCACCAATGAGCGCAACAGATATTGCAATTAGCATAATTGCTACCAATAGTTGTAGCTTTTCGTATGTTACCTTTTTTAGGAGTTTCTTGCCAAAATATGCTCCTGCAATGGCACATAGGGTTGCCGATACCATAACTGCAATGTTTTGAGAAACATCGGCGTCTTTGGCTTGGCTAAAATAGATAGATAATCGGCTAAAATCTACAAGCATCGCAATTACCACACCCGTTGCTATGTATGACTCTTTTGTGAGGCCACTACGAATAAGGAATGCACTGCGCAAAGCGCCTTGAATGCCCGATAATCCGCCAAAAAATCCACTTAGAACACCACCTATCACTAGTTTGTCTTTGTTAAACTCTATGCTCTTAAGACCCGGGACAATCTCCATTAACGAAAAAAACATTAACAGCGCCCCAATAACTACCTTAATGAGCGTAATGTCGAATACTTTGTCGCCAAGCACATAGCTAAATATTGTTGGAGAGTTAGATAGTTGCATAAGCAGCCACGCACCAGCAAATGAAGCAATAAAGGCAGGCAGTCCAAAACGCAGCAGAGTCCCCGTGTGGGCATTTCGTCCCACGAGTACGACTTTGAATATATTATTTGCAAAGTGGGCAACACCAGTCATAGCTATGGCTGCCTCGAGCGGAAAGAATAGGGCAAAGACAGGCATTAGAATAGTGCCCAAGCCAAAGCCCGAGAAGAATGTTAGGAGTGAAGCCACTAGGGCTACCAAAGAAATTACTACGATTTCCATATATTACACTTTTATTGATTAATAATAGTGCAAAGATAGAGCCTTGTTACATGGCAGTGTAGGTAGTAATAATTATAAAAATGGTATTATTGAAAATATTGCAAACGAAATTGCTTTGGGGTTAATCCCTCTTGCTTTTTAAAGAACTTTACAAAGTTTGACACATCCTCAAAACCTGTTATTTCGGCTATCTCAAGTATGGTATTGTCGGTGTGTAAAAGGTAGCGCTTTATCTCTAGCATTAGCTGTTGAGTAATGAGTACACTAGCGCTCTTGTTGCTATATTTGCGACATAGTGAGTTAATGTTTTGTGGTGTAGTATGCAGTGCTGCGGCATATTGGTTAACACGGTGCTTTGTACATATATCGGTTGATAGCATAGCAATAAAGTCGATATATATTTTCGATTGTGCAAGCTGTGGTTGGCTAGCTACAAGACGAGAAAGCGATAGTAGTTTGGCAAATAGTGCCGACAAGTAGCAGTGTTGTAGCTCGGTGCTATTATCGCTAGAGGATATGGCGTGCATATCTTCTAAAATGGTAAAAATAACATCGCTCCCTTTTATCGATATTCTATTTATAGATTTTAGCTCTTTGAGTAGTTGCAGCGAGCTAGCCTCTATAACGCTGTTAAACTCTTGCTCCTTTATTAGTATTACAAAGCCACGTGGAATTGCCGTAAATTGCCAATAGTGCAATTGCCCTGCCGAGAGCATATAAAACTCGGGTGCATTAACGGTGTAGGTAGATGTGTCGACACAATGAAACCCCTCGCCCTCAAAAATAAATATAAGTTCGTAGTAGCCACTATGTTTGTGTGGCTTTGTGCGCTTTATAACCTCTTTGAATC
>CAYJIL010000069.1:0-12570 GCA_964370235.1 uncultured Rikenellaceae bacterium
TCGTTGATCTTCACACCCTGCATACGGTAAACCTCTTGAATCTCATTCACGATATACTCCTGAACCTTTGTAGGTCCTTGGATTGCTAGAATGTCGGCTGGTGTAATAGCACCGTCCGATAGAGGCATACCCGCCTTAACATAGTCATTCTCCTGAACTAGGATCTGACGTGCTAGAGGTACAAGGTACTTAACAGTTTCGCCTGTCTTGCTTGTAACGATAACCTCACGGTTACCACGCTTAATCTTACCGAATGAGATCTCACCGTCGATTTCAGAAACCACTGCTGGATTCGATGGGTTACGAGCCTCGAATAGCTCAGTAACACGAGGAAGACCTCCGGTGATATCACCACTCTTACCTACTGCACGTGGAATCTTGATTAGGATATCACCCGCTTTAACAGCAGCATTCTCCTTAACTACGATGTGTGCACCTACTGGTAGGTTATATTGCTTTTGATCTTCACCGTTGTTATCAACAATCTTAATAACAGGGTTCTTAGTCTTATCACGAGTCTCGATAATAACTTTCTCACGGAAACCAGTCTGCTCATCAGACTCCTCACGATATGTGATACCCTCGATAACGCTATCAAAGGCAATCTGTCCATCGTACTCAGAGATGATAACTGCGTTATATTGATCCCACTCACAAATGATATCTCCCTTAGTAATATCATCGCCACTGTTCTTGTAAAGCGATGCACCATAAGGTAGGTTGAATGTGAATAGTGTCATTCCCGTAAGAGGATTAACGATACGCATTTCGCTCAGACGGCTAATTACGATCTGGTACTCCTCGCCAAGCTCGTTAACACGTGTTACAGTACGAAGATCGTCAATCTCTAGGCGACCATCATAACGTGCCGATACTTTGTTGTCTGATGCAACACCACCGGCAACACCACCCACGTGGAACGTACGAAGTGTAAGCTGTGTACCCGGCTCACCGATACTCTGTGCAGCGATAACACCAACAACCTCGCCAAGCTGAACCTTGCGGCCAGTAGATAGGTTGCGACCATAACACTTAGCACAAACACCTTTCTTACTCTCACAAGTAAGTACCGAACGAATCTCAACTTGCTCGATTGGCGACTTGTCGATAACCTTAGCAACATCTTCACAAATCTCCTCACCAGCAGCCAAAATAAGCTCACCAGTTGTTGGGTGAATAATGTCGTTAACAGCTGTACGACCAAGAATACGCTCATGTAGAGTCTCTACAACGTCCTCGTTACGCTTGATAGCTGTTGCTTGTAGACCACGAAGTGTACCACAATCAACCTCTTGGATGATAACATCCTGCGCTACGTCTACTAGACGACGTGTAAGGTAACCCGCATCGGCAGTCTTAAGTGCCGTATCGGCAAGACCCTTACGAGCACCGTGAGTAGAGATAAAGTACTCTAGTACCGACAGACCCTCCTTAAAGTTAGAAAGGATAGGATTCTCGATAATTTGAGCTACATCTGCACCCGACTTCTGAGGTTTTGCCATCAGACCACGCATACCCGAAAGCTGACGAATCTGCTCGTTAGAACCACGGGCACCCGAGTCAAGCATCATATATACAGGATTGAAACCTTGGTTATCCTCTGTAAGCTGCTTAATAACGGTGTGCGTTAGCTTAGAGTTGGTGTGCGTCCAAATATCGATAATTTGGTTGTAACGCTCGTTGTTAGTAATAAGACCCATGTTGTATGACTCCATTACCTCTTCAACTTGTGCGTAACCATCGTTAACTAGCTCTTGCTTCTCTTCTGGAATGATAACAGCGTCAAGGTTGAACGACAGTCCACCACGGAATGCCATTTGGTAACCTAGAGTCTTGATATCATCAAGGAACTTAGCAGCACAAGCAGCACCCGATGTTTTCATTACACGACCGATAATATCACGAAGCGATTTCTTTGTAAGAAGTTCGTTGATATAACCTGCCTCTTGCGGTACATATTGGTTGAATAGGATACGTCCTATTGTTGTCTCAATTAGTTTGCTCTTGCCCTCTTCTTGGATACGTAGCTTCACAATTGCGTGTAGCTGTGCACGACCCTCGTTGTAGGCAATGATAGCCTCCTCTGCCGAATAGAACTTGAAGCCCTCACCAACTACACCTTTACGTGGCTTGGTAATGTAGTAAAGACCAAGAACCATGTCCTGAGATGGTACAGTAATAGGAGCACCATTTGCAGGGTTAAGGATGTTGTGAGCACCTAGCATTAGAAGTTGAGCCTCCAAAATTGCAGCATTACCTAGCGGAAGGTGAACAGCCATCTGGTCACCATCGAAGTCGGCATTAAAGGCCGTACACGCTAGTGGATGCAGCTGGATTGCCTTACCCTCGATAAGCTTAGGCTGGAATGCCTGAATACCCAAACGGTGAAGAGTTGGGGCACGGTTCAGAAGAACTGGGTGACCCTTTAGAACGTTCTCTAGGATATCCCAAACAACAGGCTCACGCTTGTCGATGATCTTCTTAGCACTCTTAACAGTTTTAACAACGCCACGCTCAATCAGTTTACGAATGATGAATGGTTTGTATAGCTCGGCAGCCATGTATTTTGGAATACCACACTCGTGCATCTTTAGCTCGGGACCAACGACAATTACCGAACGTGCAGAATAGTCAACACGCTTACCTAGTAGGTTTTGACGGAAACGTCCTTGCTTACCCTTAAGGCTATCAGATAGCGACTTTAGTGGGCGATTGCTCTCTGTCTTAACAGCGTTGCTCTTACGAGAGTTATCGAATAGTGAATCGACAGCCTCCTGAAGCATACGTTTCTCATTACGTAGGATAACCTCTGGTGCGTTAATCTCGATTAGACGCTTTAGACGGTTGTTACGAATAATTACACGACGATATAGGTCATTAAGGTCACTTGTTGCAAAACGACCACCATCTAGCGGCACAAGAGGGCGAAGCTCTGGAGGAGTAACAGGTACTACCTTTAGCACCATCCACTCAGGACGGTTAACCTCTTTTGATGCACGGAACGCCTCTACTACGTTAAGACGCTTTAGTGCCTCACTCTTACGCTGCTGAGAAGTCTCAACAGATGCCTTATGGCGAAGCGAGTATGATAGCTCGTCAAGATTTACTCTCTCTAGTAGCATATACACTGCCTCTGCACCCATAAGTGCAATAAATTTATCTGGATGTGAGTCGTCTAGTTGCTGGTTGCCCTTTGGAAGTGTGTCAAGAATGTCAAGATACTCCTTCTCTGTAAGTAGAGCAAGATCTTCAGTCTCCTCGGCAACACCTTTTTGAACAACGATATAACGCTCATAGTAGATAACAGTCTCAAGACGCTTAGTTGGAACACCGATAAGGTAACCAATCTTGTTAGGTAGCGATCTAAAGTACCAAATGTGAACAACAGGCACAACTAGTGAGATGTGACCCGTACGCTCACGGCGAACCTTCTTCTCGGTAACCTCGACACCACAACGATCGCAGACAATACCCTTGTAACGGATTCTCTTATACTTACCACAGTGACACTCATAATCCTTTACAGGACCAAAGATGCGCTCACAGAAAAGACCATCACGCTCAGGCTTGTAAGTACGATAGTTGATAGTTTCTGGCTTTAGAACCTCACCGCTAGAGTTACCCAGAATATCCTCTGGAGAGGCTAGCGAGATAGAGATCTTAGAGAAACTAGTATTATGTTTATTCTCTCTTTTTAAAGACATAGTTTTGAGAATTATTGTTTTTCCTATCTTTTAAACATATTACCACCATAGAGGGGCTAGGCGCATTACCAAGCCCCATATATGGATGATCTATAATTAGTCTAGCTTCACATTAAGGGCAAGACCCTTAAGCTCGTGAAGAAGTACATTAAGCGACTCTGGAATACCTGGCTGTGGTAGGTTATCGCCTTTAACGATAGCCTCGTAAGCCTTAGCACGACCCATAACGTCATCACTCTTAATGGTTAGAATCTCTTGAAGGATGTTTGCAGCACCAAAGGCCTCTAGTGCCCAAACCTCCATCTCACCAAAACGCTGACCACCAAACTGTGCTTTACCACCAAGTGGTTGCTGTGTGATTAGCGAGTATGGACCGATAGAACGTGCGTGCATCTTATCATCAACCATGTGTCCTAGCTTTAGCATATACACTACACCGACAGTTGCTGGCTGGTCGAAACGCTCACCAGTACCACCATCGTATAGGTATGTACGACCACTACGTGGAATACCTGCCTCGGCTGCATAGTTATTGATATCCTCAAGCGAGATACCATCAAAGATAGGAGTTGCAAAAGTAAGACCTAGTTCACGACCTGCCCAACCTAGTACAGTCTCATAGATCTGACCAAGGTTCATACGAGAAGGTACACCCAGTGGGTTAAGAACGATATCTACGATGCTACCGTCATCCAAGAATGGCATATCCTCATCACGTACAACACGTGCAACGATACCCTTGTTACCGTGACGACCCGCCATCTTATCACCTACTCTTAGTTTACGCTTTTTAGCAATGTAAACCTTAGCAAGCTGCATGATACCCGATGGTAGTTCATCACCGTTAGTGATGTTGTCTCTCTCACGCTTAAGGTGAGCATCAAGCTCCTTATTCTTTATAGAGTAGTTGTTTAGAAGATTCTTAACAAGCTCGTTAAGTTCAGCATCATGAGTCCAACCTAGTGGGCTAACATTCATGAAGTTGATCTCCTCTAGCATCTCTTGAGTAAATGTAACACCTTCTGGAATTACCTCCATGCCTACGTGGTCAGCAATCGAAGCAGACTTCATACCCGAAATTAGAGATAGAAGCTTCTCGATAAGAGCTTTGCGAAGATCAAACATCTTCTGCTCTGTTTCGTGCTCTACTTTGTCAAGTAGTGCTTTCTCAGACTTGCTCTTCTTGTTGTCTTTGCTTGCACGTGCAAATAGCTTGCGGTCGATAACAACACCGTGTAGCGATGGTTGAGCCTTCAAAGAAGCATCTTTAACATCACCCGCCTTGTCACCAAAGATAGCACGAAGTAGCTTCTCCTCTGGAGAAGGATCGCTTTCGCCCTTTGGAGTAATCTTACCTACAAGAATATCACCTGGCTTAACAATAGCACCAACACGAATGATACCATTCTCGTCCAAATCACGTGTAGCATCTTCGCTAACGTTAGGAATATCCGAAGTAAGTTCCTCAAGACCACGTTTTGTATCACGCACCTCCATGATGTACTCATCGATATGTACCGATGTATAAACATCATCACGTACTAGACGCTCAGAGATAACGATAGCATCCTCGAAGTTATAACCCTTCCAAGGCATGAACGCAACTTTAAGGTTGCGACCAAGTGCTAGCTCGCCTGCTTGTGTAGAGTAACCCTCTGTCATCACCTGACCCTTAGTAATCTTTTCGCCACGGCGAACGATTGGCTTAAGAGTTAGAGATGTACTCTGGTTTGTTTTACGATATTTTGGTAGCTTATGAATTGTAATTTCTGGTTCAAAGCTAACAACTCTTTCATTGTCGGTACGCTCATAGATAACATGTATCTCACGAGAGTCCGAATAGATAACCTCACCATTCTCCTCGGCAACGATCTGAACACGGCTGTCGCGAATAACATCCTTCTCAAGACCCGTACCTACAACAGGCGCTTCACACTTAATAAGTGGAACAGCCTGGCGCATCATGTTAGATCCCATCAGTGCACGGTTGGCATCATCATGCTCTAGGAAAGGAATAAGCGAAGCTGCAATAGATGCAATCTGGTTAGGAGCAACGTCCATCATATCTACCTCCTCGGCAGTTACAACTGGGAAGTCACCATCAAAACGAGACTGAATCTTATTTGGATTTAGGAAGTATCCCTCATCGTCAATTGCTGCATTTGCCTGAGCAATTGTAAGACCCTCTTCCTCCTCTGCACTCACATAGCGAATACCATCATCAGTAGTGCTTACCTTGCCATCCACTACCTTGCGGTATGGAGTCTCGATAAAGCCCATGTCACTAATCTTTGCATATACACAAAGAGAAGAGATAAGACCAATGTTAGGACCCTCTGGAGTTTCGATAGGACAAAGACGACCATAGTGAGTATAGTGAACGTCACGCACCTCGAAACCTGCTCTCTCACGAGAAAGACCACCAGGACCCAGTGCCGATAGACGACGCTTGTTAGTAATCTCAGCAAGTGGATTGGTTTGGTCCATGAACTGTGATAGCTGGTTTGTTCCAAAGAACGAGTTGATAACAGACGATAGAGTCTTAGCGTTAATCAGCTCAGTTGGAGCAAATACTTCGTTATCACGAACGTTCATACGCTCTCTGATTGTACGAGCCATACGTGCAAAACCTACACTAAATTGGTTTGCTAGCTGCTCACCAACAGTACGAACACGACGGTTACTTAGGTGGTCAATATCATCAACATCTGCCTTAGAGTTAATAAGTGCAATAAGGTACTTGATGATATAGATCATATCCTCACGAGTAAGGATACGTGTAGTTGGATCAATGTCAAGCTCTAGCTTCTTGTTCAAACGGTAACGACCAACTTGTCCTAGGTCATAACGCTTATCAGAGAAGAATAGCTTGTCAATTACATCACGAGCCGTAGCCTCATCAGGCGGCTCAGAATTTCTTAGCTGTCTATATATGTAGACCACAGCCTCTTTTTCAGAGTTACATGGGTCTTTTTGAAGTGTATTAGATACGATAGTGTAATCTGCAGTACTTTGACCTTCTTTGTATACTAGAATGGTCTTGTTGCCAGAGTCCAAGATATCTTCGATGTTATCATCAGTAAGAAGTGTCTCTCTATCTACGATAATCTCGTTACGCTCGATAGATACAACCTCACCTGTATCCTCATCTACAAAGTCTTCAACCCAGCTCTTAAGAATACGTGCAGCTAGCTTACGGCCTACAACCTTCTTTAGATTCGCTTTGTTTACCTTTATTACATCGGCAAGATCAAAGATCTCAAGAATTTGGTTGTCGCTCTCGAAACCAATGGCACGAAGCAGTGTTGTTACAGGAAGTTTCTTTTTACGATCGATATAAGCATACATGACATTGTTAATGTCTGTTGCAAACTCAATCCAAGAACCCTTGAATGGGATGATACGTGCCGAATATAGCTTTGTACCATTTGAGTGCATACTCTGCCCAAAGAATACACCAGGTGAACGGTGTAGCTGAGACACAATAACACGCTCTGCACCGTTAATAACAAAGGTACCACGAGGTGTCATATATGGCACAACGCCAAAATATACATCTTGAATCTTTGTTCCGAAATCCTCATGCTCGGGATCGGTACAGTAGAGTTTTAGTTTTGCCTTTAAAGGCACACTGTACGTAAGGCCACGCTCAATACACTCGTCGATAGAGTAGCGAGGTGGATCGATATAGTAATCGATAAACTCAAGTACAAAATTGTTTCTTGTATCAGTAATCGGGAAGTTCTCCATGAATACTTTATACAGCCCCTCATTGAGTCTATTCTCTGGGGTTGTATCTAGCTGGAAAAAATCTTGAAATGACTTTAGCTGTATCTCCAAGAAGTCAGGATATTCCATCTTGTTCTTGATCGAAGAAAAGCTGATACGTTGGTTTTTAGTGTTCAGAGACATTTTATCCAAAGATTTATTATTTCTGTTGCCACACACCAAATAAGAATCGGACTAAAACCTGCCTATGTTCAATCTCACTAGCCTCTGCTTCGAAAAGAAGTGTTTCGCAATGCAAGCAAAAAACAATCCGACAAACTTTAACTTTTTCTATGATTTCACATAAAGAAAGTGTGGTTATAAATATTTCGCCCTAACTTAACAGTTATAACTAGGGCGATAAAGACACACAGGACTGTGTATCAGATAGTAAGCCTTGACTAAAAGAATAAAATGTGTCAAGACAAAGAAAAGGCATAGAATCTATTTTCATAGATTCTACACCTATATAAAGGTTTCTGAGTAGTTAATTACTTAACCTCTACCTCAGCACCAGCCTCCTCTAGAGCAGACTTGATAGCCTCAGCCTCCTCTTTAGAGATACCTTCTTTAACTGCTTTAGGAGCACCGTCAACTACTTCTTTAGCCTCTTTAAGACCAAGACCACAGATTTCCTTAACAGCCTTAACTACTTGAAGCTTAGCTGCACCTGCGCTCTTAAGAACTACATCAAAAGATGTCTTCTCCTCAGCTGCTGCCTCACCTGCTGGAGCTGCTGCTACTGCTACTGCTGCTGCAGCTGGCTCAATGCCATACTCATCCTTAAGGATTGTTGCTAGTTCGTTAACTTCTTTAACTGTCAAGTTTACCAACTCCTCAGCCAATTTCTTGATATCTGCCATTTTTATTTACTTTTAAATAGTTTTTAATTTAATTTTTTTATTACTCTCTCTCAGAAAGAGTTTTAACAATTCCTGCGATCTTACCACCACTTGACTGAAGTGCAGAGATAACATTCTTAGCAGGAGATTGAAGAAGTGTAATAACATCTCCAATAAGCTCATCGCGGCTCTTGATATTAACAAGAGTCTCTAGAGTTGTATCACCTACATAAGCACACTCATCAACGTATGCTGCTTTAAGAGCAATTGTAGGAACAACCTTCTTGAACTCCTTTAGAAGTTTAGCAGGAACGTTACCAACCTCAGCAAACATTACTGAAGTAGATCCGCTAAGTACAGAAGAGATCTCCTCGTCACTTTTACCCGCCTGCTCAAGAGCTTTAGCGAATAGAGTGTTCTTAACAACCTGTAGTACTACTTGCTTCTCAAAACACTGCTTTCTAAGCTGAGCAGTTTTCTCAGCGTTTAGACCAGCAATATCAGCAAGGTAGTAGTGAGGGTACTGTTGAAGCTTCTCTACTAGCGCGTTTATAATTATTGATTTTTCTTCCCTTTTCATGATTTTTCAGGTGATTTTTATTAGTTCTCAACCGATTTTGGGTCGATCTCAATACCTGGACTCATTGTCGAAGATAGATAGATACTCTTAACGTAAGTACCTTTAGCAGCACTAGGCTTAAGTTTCATAATTGTACTCATGAACTCTTTTACGTTCTCTACGATCTGATCTGCTTCAAAAGAAACACGACCTAGACCTGTGTGAACGATACCGAATTTATCAACTTTAAAGTCGATCTTACCAGCTTTAACCTCTGTAACAGCTTTTCCAACTTCCATAGTAACAGTACCTGTCTTAGGGTTTGGCATAAGACCACGTGGACCTAGGATACGACCTAGAGCACCTACCTTAGCCATTACTGTTGGAGTTGTAATTATCACATCAACGTCTGTCCAACCATTCTTGATCTTCTCGATGTACTCATCAAGACCCACAAAATCAGCACCAGCGGCTGTAGCTTCAGCCTCTTTGTCTGGAGTACAAAGCACAAGCACACGTGTTTGTTTACCTGTACCATGAGGGAGAGTGACAACGCCTCTTACCATCTGATTGGCCTTGCGAGGATCCACACCCAGGCGAACGTCAATGTCTACAGAAGAGTCAAACTTTACGTAAGAAATCTCTTTAATAAGTGATGCCGCTTCGCTAAGTTTATACACTTTGCCTACTTCGATTTTCGAAAGGGCTAATTTTTGATTTTTAGTCAGCTTACTCATGATTTAGTAATCTAGTTATTTGGGAACTCGCCTTCAACTTTAACACCCATACTACGTGCAGTTCCAGCAACCATACTCATTGCAGATTCGATAGTAAAACAGTTCATGTCTGCCATCTTATCTTCAGCGATTGCTCTTACCTGCTCCCAGCTTATAGATGCTACCTTCACACGGTTAGGCTCTTTAGAACCTGATGTGATCTTAGCTGCATCTTTAATCTGAACCGCAACGGGTGGCTGTTTGATGATAAAGTCAAATGACTTATCACCGTAAACAGTGATAATAACTGGAAGTACCTTACCAGCTTTATCCTGAGTTCTAGCGTTGAATTGTTTGCAGAAATCCATTATGTTTACACCCTTCGATCCAAGTGCTGGACCAACGGGAGGAGATGGATTTGCTGCACCTCCTTTAATCTGCAGTTTAATTAACGCAGCAACCTCTTTTGCCATGATTAATTTTTTTATTATTCTTTTTCTACTTGCATGAAACTTAATTCAAGCGGTGTCTTTCTACCGAATATCTTAACAGATACAACCAACTTCTTGCGCTCGTTGTCTACCTCCTCAATAATGCCGCTAAGCGATGAGAATGGGCCTTCGTTGACCTTGACAACTTCACCAACAAGATATGGTGTTTCGCTAACCTCGTCGCCCTCTGCCATCTCGTCTATTCTACCTAAGATGCGATTAACCTCTGACTGGCGTAGTGGAACTGCGCCCAGAGTCGGATCTTTTGGTGTGCCTAGAAAACCAAGGACATTAGGAACAGCACGAAGAATATGCGGTACTTCACCTACCAATGCTGCTTCGATCAATACATAACCCGGATACGAGATACGCTCCTTACTGATCTTTTTACCATTACGAATTTGGTAAATTTTCTCAGTTGGAATTAGAATCTGAGAAATATAGTCTTCGAGATGAGAGTTGCGGATTTCCGCCTCAATGTACTCTTTAACTTTCTTCTCTTTTCCTCCTATGGCTCGTAACACATACCATTGCAATTCTTTACTCTCACCCATGATTGTAATTCGAAGTTTTAGTAAAGAAGACTATAAATAGCCTTCATTATGTTCTCAAAAGATAGATCCATCACAACAATAACACCGGCGAACAATAGGGAAGCTATCATTACAACTATTGCCGAATTTTGCAGTCCACTCCATGATGGCCATGTCACTTTTTGAACAAGCTCTTGGTAAGCATCTTTAACGTATTGAACCAGTTTCATTTCTTCTATTTTTTAAATACACTCCCTACCAATGGGCGGGAGTGTTAAAAAATGCGCAATATGCGCTTAAAATAGCACGAGTGGAGAGATTCGAACTCCCATCAACGGTTTTGGAGACCGCTATTCTACCCTTGAACTACACTCGTGTATAATAAGAGTGGTAACGTGGGGTTACCACTCTTTATTTTATATATGCTCTATACTATAGATTAGTCTAGGATCTCAGTGATCTGACCTGCACCTACTGTACGACCACCCTCACGGATAGCGAAACGTAGACCTAGGTTAACAGCTACTGGGTAGATAAGCTCTACAGTGATAGTGATGTTGTCACCTGGCATAATCATATCAACACCTTCTGGAAGTTGTACCTCACCTGTTACGTCAAGTGTACGTAGGTAGAACTGTGGACGGTATCTGTTATGGAATGGAGTGTGACGACCACCCTCTTCTTTCTTAAGGATATAAACCTCAGCTTTGAACTTAGTGTGAGGAGTGATTGAACCTGGCTTAGCTACAACCATACCACGCTTAACATCTTTCTTGTCAAGACCACGCATTAGTAGACCAACGTTATCACCTGCTTCACCTTGATCAAGAAGCTTACGGAACATCTCAACACCTGTACAAGTAGAAGTTTGTGCCTTCTCACCTAGACCGATGATCTCAACTGGGTCACCTACGTGTACGATACCTGTCTCAATACGACCTGTAAGTACTGTACCACGACCTGTGATAGAGAATACGTCCTCAACTGGCATAAGGAATGGCTTCTCGTTCTCACGTGGAGGAATTGGAATGTATGTATCAACAGCATCCATAAGTTCCATGATCTTATCTTCCCAAGCTGGGTCACCGTTAAGACCACCAAGAGCAGAACCCTTGATAACTGGAGCCTCGTCACCGTCAAATTGGTAGAAGCTTAGAAGTTCACGAACCTCCATCTCAACTAGCTCTAGCATCTCCTCATCATCTACAAGGTCAACCTTGTTAAGGAATACTACGATACGAGGAACGTTTACCTGACGTGCAAGAAGAATGTGCTCGCGAGTCTGTGGCATAGGACCATCAGTTGCAGCAACTACTAGAATCGCACCGTCCATCTGAGCAGCACCAGTAACCATGTTCTTTACGTAATCCGCGTGACCTGGACAGTCTACGTGAGCGTAGTGACGATTAGCTGTTTGATACTCAACGTGAGCAGTATTGATAGTAATACCACGCTCTTTCTCCTCTGGAGCGTTGTCGATAGAGTCAAAGCTACGAAGCTCTGAAAGACCCTTGTTTGCAAGCACAGTTGTAATGGCTGCAGTAAGAGTAGTTTTACCGTGGTCAACGTGTCCAATAGTACCGATGTTGACGTGAGGTTTCGAACGGTCGAATTTTTCTTTTGCCATATCTTTTAATATTTTTGAGTTTATTTGTTCTCTTAAAGTGTAACCTTGAGCGGAAGACGAGATTCGAACTCGCGACCCTTAGCTTGGAAGGCTAATGCTCTACCAACTGAGCTACTTCCGCTTGTTAATTTGTGGGAGGAGCAGGATTCGAACCTACGAAGACATAAGTCAGCAGATTTACAGTCTGCCCCAGTTGGCCGCTTTGGTATCCTCCCTTTATTTTTCGCCCAGCACCAAACAGATGTGGACTAGATCACATTTCTTAAGAACGTTATTAGAGCCGATGGAGGGATTCGAACCCACGGCCTGCTGATTACAAATCAGCTGCTC